>CAJOQU010000066.1 GCA_905236975.1 uncultured Clostridia bacterium | reverse complement strand
GGCCGCGGCCTGCGCCTTTTTGGCCGAGGGTGACGCCGCGGATCGAACCGACATCATCTTTTTGGAAAAGCTGCCGTTGTTCTTTAAGTAACCGGTAAGGTAAGTGCGGAATATATTGGTATTGTAGGCCGTAACCGGCCTGCAAAGGAGATGAATATATGCCAGCATTTACCAATTTCGCTTCGCTGTCCGTGGGCGGCAGCACGGTCAATTCCAACGTGGTAACAGGGGAACTGAACCGCTCGGTCGAGTTGACCAAGACCGCTGTGACCGACCGCTATATCCGTGACAGCGTAGTCACCTATATCATTCGTATCACCGATTCGTGCAATAAGGATCTGACCGATCTTACCTTGACCGATAATTTAGGCGCTTATTCATTTGATGATACTACGCTTTATCCGCTGACCTATGTGCCGGATTCGCTTTACTACTTTGTGAACGGCGAACCCCAAGCCGCCCCTTCCGTGGTGGCCGGTCCGCCCCTGGTAATCATGGGTATCAGCGTGCCAAAGGGCGGCAGTGTGCTGTTGATTTATCAAGCGCAGGTCAATGAATACGCCCCGTTGGAGGTCGATTCCGTTATAGAAAACGAGGTATCGGTCACCGGCTATTGTCAAGAGGATCCGATCACCGCAAGTGCGACCATTACCGCAGGCGGTAATTTTGATTTGACCATTGCGAAGTTTTTGGACCCCGTTGTGGTGAACGAGGATGACGAGATCACCTACACCTTTGTTATTCAAAATACGGGCAACACAGCGGTGACCGCCGCTGACGGTGTGGTGGTGAGCGATACGTTTGACCCGATTTTATCAGCGCTTACCGTGACCTTCAACGGTGAGACTTTGACCGAACCCGCCAACTACACCTACAATTCCGTCACCGGAGAGTTTGCCACGGCCGATGGGCAGATCACCGTACCCGCCGCCACCTATACCCAACAGGATGACGGCACCTTTGAGATCACCCCGGGCGTCAGTGTTTTGACTGTGACCGGAACTGTTTGACATTTTTTGCTTTGACCGTGCCTTCCAATAGGCGAGTGTGCAACCCGAATTGGTTTGGTTTGCATGCATTTTGAAAGGCTGACGTATTTCTAACAATAAGACAAAGCCGGGCGGGAATTTTTCCTTTTTGGCGAGGCGTTTTTAGACGACCGCCGGCCCGGCTTACATATATTTGGCTGTTTATGCTGTTTTGGCAATGCCGATCGCTAAGGTTATTGAAGGTGCGGTTATAAATGAAAAAGAAAACTTTGAAAATGGTTTCTAATTTATTCAGTTTTAAAACTATTAAAGACGAATATGATAATGAATATGTCGTTTTTAAAAGGAGTCCTATTAACCATATCGATGACATTGTGGATAAAACACAATTTGAAGCTATCGAAAACCATATTCATCTTTTTGATAAAGTAAAACAAAGAGATGTTGAAGAATTATCTTCAATAGGAAAGAATATTGGTAAAGCCTTACTTTATACATTAAATGCGTTTTATCCGCAAAAAAGGTTTGTCGTTTATGTCACTATAACAGTAGGCGATTCCATGATCATACGATTTCACCAAAAGTGGGACGGGGAACCTTTATATTACGAGGATATAGAATCCCTGCGGTCAAGGGATGAAGTCATTTTCGAGTTTACAACGTCGTGATCGGGTACATCACAAGCGTGACGACTTATCCCTAAATACGCACGCCGGAGTGATGAACGGCATCTCCTGTGTTATGTGCATACCCGCAACAACCAAACTACGCAATATGTTTATGATATTTCCGGCCAGCCGGTGCGGGTCAAGGATCATCTTTAGACGACCGCCGGCCCGGCCTCAGAAAAACGAAAATTACCCCAAATCCGCAAGGCTTTGAAAACAGCGGATATTGGGGTAATTTTTTAAACAGACAGGTTTGCAGCCATTATTTTTTACCGTTTTTTATTTTGGCTTCACCGGCGATGAATCTGAAATATGCACATCAAGGTCACGCCGCCGTAAAAGCCAACCAAAAAGGCCAGTCCCGCAATCAAAACGATCTTCAAGCCAAGGATCCTTTCGCTTTTTTCTTTATTGTGGGATGGCGGTGGGCTTTTTATTCAGTTGATGGGGATTTTTTGAAAACCGCCGGCGGTGAAAATAAGCCGCTCGGAAAAACCGGCTGCTTTCGCAAGCCTTAAAGCGGCGTCAAAGCCGAAATCCAAATACGCTTTATCGTGACAATCGCTGGCAAGCAAAATTTCGCCGCCGTGCTTGCGGATGATTTTTAAAATGGCGGGGGAAGGGTATGGCACACTGCGTATGCCGCGTGCCATGGCGCCGGTGTTGATCTCAAACGGTTTGCCATAGGGAACAAGCTGTTTCACCGCCTGTTCAGCCGCGTTCAAAAAGCGCGGACTTTCACCAAATCCCAGCGGCTCGCTGAATTTGGAGATCAAATCAAAATGACCGATGATATCCGCGCCTGTTTTTTCGGCCACTTGGGCGACCAAAGCAAAATAATCCTCGGCCAGCCCGTCAAAATCGCCGCCGTAAAAATCGTCAACGATCCGCTTGGTTTCGGCGGCGGTATTGTCGATTGACAAAAACCGACCGCTTTTTTGTACCGAATGAACCGACCCGATCACATAATCATACCCGTCGGTAGGTTCGGGGGAAAAGATATCTTGTTCAATTCCGCAAAAAAGCGCGATTTGGCCGCGGTATTTTTCTTTTAAGCGGGCAATCTCACGGCGGTAAGTCTGCGCCGCACCCTGCGGCATACAAAAATCCTCATCCGGCGGGTTATAGCTGTGGCAGGAAAACCCCAGCGCGGAAAATCCTTTTGCAAGGGCTGCTTTGACCAGCGCTTCGGGTTCGTCTTTGCCGTCGCAAAAGCGGCAATGGGTGTGAAAATTAGCGGTCATCGCCGGTCATCTTTTCTTGCTTGACCTTGTGGTCAATAATGTGACGTGAAGCAAGCTCTTTGCGGATGTCGTCCGGCGTGATCCCCATTTCGGTCATCATGACCATCAGGTGATAGGCAAGGTCTGCCACCTCGTAGACGGTCTCTTTTTTATCATCGGCTTTCGCGGCGATGATGACCTCGGTGGATTCCTCGCCCACTTTTTTCAAAATTTTATCGATTCCTTTATTGAACAGGTAGCTGGTGTAAGAGCCTTCGGGCAGCTTTTGCTTGCGATCCTGTAAAAGGGCATACAGCCTGTCAAATGAAAAATCGCTCTGCGGCGTGGTTTGTGCGTTGTCCGGAACAGATTCCTCCGCCTTTGCCTCAAAAACAGGGTGATGAAAACAGGAATCATGCCCGGTATGGCAAGCGGGACCGTCTTTGTTGACCTTGATGACCAGCGCATCGTAATCGCAGTCGGCCGTGATGGAAACGATGTGCTGGTAATGACCGCTGGTTTCGCCTTTCAGCCAAAGCTCATGCCGGGAGCGGCTGTAAAAGCAGGTCAGCTTTTTTTCTATGGATTTTTCTAAGCTTTCCCGGTTCATGTAGGCCAAGGTCAGCACCTTGCCGGTTGTGGCGTCTACCACTATGGCGGGAATCAGCCCCCGGCGGTTAAAATGCAATTTTTCAATGTCGATCATGGTGTGATGGTTCCTTTCTTTTGGTTTTATATTCTTACATGAATGTTGTTTTTCGCCAACAAGCGTTTTAAATCCGCAATGCTCACTTCGCCAAAATGAAAAATGGAGGCCGCAAGCCCGGCGTCGATCTCCGGAATTTCGCGGAACAGGGTGACAAAATCTTCGGCGTTACCCGCCCCGCCCGAGGCGATCACCGGCACGCCCACCGCCGCGTTTACGGCTTTCAGCATGTCAAGGTCAAACCCTTTTTTAACGCCGTCGGTGTCAATGGAATTGACCACTACCTCGCCCGCGCCGTTGGCTACGCAACGCTTGATCCAAGTAATGGCTTCTAAGCCGGTATCATCCCGCCCGCCGCGGGCAAACACGCGAAATTCGCCGTTTACGCGCTTAACATCGGTCGAGATGACCACACATTGGCTGCCGTATTTTTCGGCCGCCTGGCGAATCAGCGCCGGATTTTTGATTGCGCCGGAATTTACGCTGACTTTATCAGCGCCGCATTTCAGCACACGGTCAAAATCGTCCAGCGTGTTGATGCCGCCGCCCACGGTAAGGGGGATAAAAATGTGGCGCGCAACCTCTTTTAAAATGTCGGTAAACAGGCGCCGCCCGTCGCTGGAGGCGGTGATGTCGTAAAAGACCAACTCGTCGGCCCCCTGTTCGCTGTAATAACGACCCAGCTCCACAGGGGAGGAAACGTCCTGCAAGCCTTCAAAATTGACCCCCTTGACCACGCGACCGTCCCGCACGTCAAGGCAGGGG
>CAJOQU010000065.1 GCA_905236975.1 uncultured Clostridia bacterium | reverse complement strand
GCGGCCTGCCGCTCGCCGCGCCTTCGGCCAATACCTCCGGGCGGCCAAGTCCCACAACGGCGGCGCATGTCGTTGATGATCTTAACGGAAAAATCCATGCCGTTGTGATGGCCGGTGCGTGTGAGGTCGGGGTGGAATCCACCGTTGTCACCCTTTGCACCAACCCGCCGCGTTTGCTGCGGCCGGGCGCGGTCACGGTTGAACAGTTAAAGGCGGTTTTGCCCGATTTGGTTTTGGATCAAGCGGTTTTGGCGGAACCCCAAAAAGGGGAAAAGGTTGCGTCACCCGGCATGAAGTATCGCCATTACGCACCGAAAACCAACACCGTTTTGGTAGAAGGCGAAAGCGCCGCGTTCGCCGATTTTGTGAACCGGCGGCTCGATTGCGCCGCCGTCTGCTTTGCGGAAGAGGCGGAAAAGATTCTCTGCCCAAAGCTCTGTTACGGTGCCGGGCAGGATGAAAAGACCTTGGCGCATGAAGTGTTTGGGGCTTTACGTCGGGTGGATGATTTACGGGTGAAAACCATCTACGTTCACGCGCCGTCTAAAACGGGGGTAGGGTTGGCAGTCTATAACCGCTTGCTTCGTGCCGCGGCTTTTCAGGTGATTACTTTATAGGCGATTGCAAAATAGATAATTTTGCAATTACAATTCGTAATTATGAGTTAGGATTAGGAATTTATTATTCATAATTTACAAATAATTCCTAATTTCTCATTCCTAATTCCTCATTGCGATTGCATTTCGCAATCGCATAGTGATTACTTTATAAAGGGAGGCTTCGACCGTGCATATATCCAAACCGGCGATTTCTGACGCCGAAACAACCACATCGCAAATGTTGATCGGACTTACCGGGCCGACCGGTTCGGGCAAAAGTCTGGCGTCACCGGTCGCGGCGGAATTTGGTTTCCGCGTGATCGATTGCGACCAAACGGCACGCCGAGCAGTCGAAAAGGGAATGCCGGGGCTTGCCGCGTTGACCGCCGCTTTTGGCAACGGCATTCTAAACCCGGATGGCACGCTGGATCGAAGGACTTTGGCAAACCGGGCTTTTGTCTCGCCGGAGCAAACCGCGCTTTTAAATCAAACCTTGATGCCGCATATTATCACGCTGGTGCTGGAGGAGGCAGGGAAAGAAGACGCCTTGCTTGACGCGCCTACCTTGTTTGAAAGCGGTCTGCAAAAAAAGTGCGCCGCGACCATTGCCGTATTAGCCGACCCGTCGCTGCGCCTGCGGCGCATCATTGAGCGGGACGGTCTTACAAAACAAGAGGCCGAGCTGCGTCTTCACGCCGGTAAATCGGATGATTTTTACAGGCAAAACGCCGACTATGTGTTGATGAACAACGGTGACAGCCGGGCGTTTATCAGCGCGTTTCGTGAAATTATGAAAACAATCAAAAGGAATGGGTGAAGGATATGACCGAATCAGAAAAATTGAAAGAAACTTTGTTCTGCCAAAAAAAGAACGGCCGCCTTGCCGCAGGGGATGAACTGCTGGCCGAGGCCGACCGCTACTGTGAAGGCTATAAAGCCTTTTTGAACGCCGCCAAAACCGAGCGCGAGGCGGTAAAAGAGGCGATTTCCAAAGCCGAACAAAACGGCTTTACCGCTTTCCAATACGGAAAAGCGTACAAAGCCGGCGATAAAGTGTATATCAATAATCGCGGCAAAACGGCGGCTTTTGTAGTGGTGGGGGAAGACCCGGTCGAAACCGGCGTGAACATCACGGCGGCGCATATCGATTCTCCGCGCCTTGATTTAAAGCCGAATCCGCTGTATGAGGAACTGGAGCTGGCGCTTTTCAAGACCCATTATTACGGCGGCATCAAAAAATATCAATGGACGGCAATTCCGCTTGCTCTGCACGGTGTTTTCGCTTTGACCGACGGTTCGGTTAAAGAGGTCAGCATCGGCGAGGAGGATGACGAACCGAAATTCGTCATCAACGATCTGCTGCCGCACCTGTCGTCCGAGCAGGTCAAACGCCCGCTTTCCGAAGGCATTAAAGGCGAGGAACTCAATGTGCTGGTGGGCAGCCACCCCTTCCGTGAGGACAAGGGCAGCGAGCTTGTGAAGCTGAACATTCTAAAACTGCTCAATGAAAAATACGGTGTGACCGAGGCGGATTTTCTTTCGGCCGAGCTGGAATTGGTTCCGGCGGCCAAGTCGTGCGATATCGGCTTTGACCGTTCGCTCATCGGCTCTTACGGGCAGGACGACCGCGTCTGCGCTTACCCAGCCCTGACCGCAATTTTAGAGGTCGAGCATCCCAAAAAGACCGCTGTTGCCATTTTGACCGATAAAGAGGAGATCGGCTCCATGGGCAATACCGGTCTGGAATCGGATTTCCTGCGCTTTTTAATCGGCGATCTTGCCGCCATGCAGGGGGGCGACGGCACATTGGCGCTTCGCCGTTCAAAATGCCTGTCGGCCGACGTCAACGCCGGGATGGATCCGACCTTTCAGGACGTTATGGAGCGCCGCAACGCCTCTTTTTTGAACTACGGCGTGGTCGTGACCAAATACACCGGCGCCCGCGGCAAGGCCGGCACGTCGGACGCTTCGGCCGAATATGTAGCCGAGGTTCGCGCTCTGCTTGATCGTGCCGGGATCACCTGGCAGACCGGCGAGCTTGGCCGGGTAGATATCGGCGGCGGCGGCACCGTGGCCATGTATATTGCCAATATGGGGGTCGATGTGGTCGACCTCGGCGTGCCGGTGCTTTCGATGCACTCTCCATTTGAAACCACTGCAAAATTTGACGTTTACATGTGCTATCGCGCCATGTTGGAATTCATGAAATGATGAGCGAACGAACCATTGCGGCTATTGCCACCCCGCTTGGAGAAAGCTCGATCGGGGTGATTCGCCTTTCGGGTGAGCAGGCTATCACCGTGGCGGACAGAGTCTTTTTTGCCTTTTCGGGCAAGCCCCTTGCCGGCCTTCAGGGGTACACCGCCGCCTACGGCGAAATCAAAGACGGCGACAAGGTGCTGGACGACGCGGTGGCGCTGGTTTTTAAAGCGCCTAAAAGCTATACCGGCGAGGATGTGGTGGAACTGTCGCTGCACGGCGGCCGCCTGCTTTTAAAAGAAACTTTGCGCTTGCTTTTACAAAACGGCGCGGTGATGGCCGCGCCGGGCGAGTTTACCAAACGTGCCTTTTTAAACGGCAAACTGGATCTGACCAAGGCCGAGAGCATTATGGGCTTGATCGCGGCGCAGTCCGATGCACAGCTGCGCCT
>CAJOQU010000064.1 GCA_905236975.1 uncultured Clostridia bacterium | reverse complement strand
GCTGCAGAATGAGTAAGGGAGCCGGCAGGGTGCGGAGCCAGTTACAGCGCGATAAAATGCCGCTGATCACTTCTCCTCCCATGCCGGCAAGGACGATGACATCCGTTTCCTCCCGCCGAACGACCGACAACCCGTCGCCAAGGCGCAGTTCCACCCCGGAAACCCCGGATTTTTGCAGGTTTTGCGCGGCAATGCGGAGGGGTTTTTCGTTCAGATCGGTCGCGATAACATGGAAAGCCACGCCTGTCTGCACCAAATAAATGGGCAAATAGGCGTGATCGGTGCCAATATCACAAACCCTTGCACCTTTCGGCACAAGGGAGGCAATGGCGGAAAGCCGATGACTTACGGTCATTGATCGGCAAAGTGACGGTTCAGTTTTTCAAGCAGAGCGTCACAATCGGTGCCGTGTACGTCGCAGGCTTCCTCAATGCTTTCGCCGCGTGAGGCGGGGCAACCGAGACAATGCATCCCGATTTCAAAAAAGTATTGGGCGGCCTCCGGGTCTTGATCTAAAACCTGACCGATCAGCATATCCTTTGTAATTGTCATGTTTTATTCACCTTTCTTTTTATGATCTGTTATTTGTTAGGATTTGAACAATTGAATGGGATTATTCAAATCGGTTCTGGTGTGGTGGTACAGCTTGCGATTATCCATCGCCCATACTCGGGAGGAAAATTCCTCAGGGTTGGTGGCGGCCAGTGATTCACGCATTTGGTAAAGGCGGGCGTCCATCAAGTCAAGTTCGCTTAAAATTTCGGCTTCCATGAACATGGGGCGCACAGCGGCGCCGTATTCCGGTTCGCCGTGGTGCGACAGAACCATATGCTCAAGCAATACGGCGGTTTGGCGGCTGATACCCAGTTTTTCGGCATATTGCTCCACCACCATGGCGCCCATGGCCAGGTGACCCAGCAGGTTGCCTTCTACCGAGTAGCCGGTGGCAATGCCGGTATCGGCCACGGTGTATTCCTGTAATTTTGCAATATCATGCAAAATGGCGCCGGCAATCAGCAATTCGCGGTCTAAAAAGGGGTAAATGGTTGTGACCGACTGCGCCAGCCGCACAATCGAAAGGGTGTGCAGCAACAGGCCGCCGCGAATGGCGTGGTGCAGTTTAAAGGCCGCCGGCCAATAAAGCAGGGGAAGGCGCCGGTCGTTCAAAATAGCCGAAACGATTTTTTTCAGTTCTTCATCCTGAAAGCTCTGTACGATGCCGTAAAGCTCGTTGAACATCTGCTCGCCCGTATAATCGGCCGATTGCACAAAATCCGAAATGTTGACGCCGTCTTCGGGTGTGACGGGACGGATGCGCTCGATCTTTAACTGGTCGGAGCCGTTGTACTGCAAAATCACACCCCGAATTTTAACCAGTTGGTTGACGGTGTAAACGCCGTTGGACTCTTCCCGGTAACGCCACAGCTTGGCGTTGATCTCGCCGTCGGCATCGCCGAGCATCATATCTAAATAGGCGTCCCCCTTGGTGGAGACCTTTTTTTCAAGACTTTTAATCAGGCAAAAACCGTCTACCAAGCCGTTGTTGTCGATCGGTGTGAAATTCATAACTGCTCCCTCAAGATGATGTTTTCCCGCGCGGGACCATTGCTGACCATGGTAATGGGGAATCCGATCTCTTTTTCAATAAACTCAATATAACCGCGGCAGTTTTCCGGCAGATCCTCGTAACGGGTAATACCTGTGATATCGCACTTCCAGCCGGGAAGGGTGACCAGCACGGGCTTGGCCTTTTCAAGCAGCCCGGTTACCGGGAAATCACGGGTGATCTTGCCGTCAATATCATACCCTGTGCAGACTTTGATCTCGTCCAGATAACTCAGCGCGTCCACAACCGTCAGCACCGCGTGGGTCGTGCCCTGTACCTCACAGCCGTAGCGGGTGGCCACGCAGTCAAACCAGCCCATGCGGCGGGGTCGGCCGGTGGTCGCGCCGTATTCGCCGCCGTCGCCGCCGTGGTCGCGCATGGCTTTGGCCTCGTCACCGAAAATTTCACTGACAAACGCGCCCGCGCCCACCGCCGAGGAATAGGCTTTGATAACGGTATAAATTTCTTTGATGGCATAGGGCGGAAGACCCGCGCCAACCGCACCGTAACCCGCAATGGTATTAGAGGAAGTGACCATGGGGTAAATGCCGTGATCGGTGTCTTTCAAGGTGCCAAGCTGCCCTTCCAACAAAACGGTTTTACCCGCCTTATCGGCCTCATAGACCAGCTTGCGAACATCCCCCATAAAGGGAGCCAGCCCCTCTTTCCATTGCATCATTTTTTCAAAAATCGCATCAACCGAAAGCGGCTCTTTGTGGTAAAGATTTTCAAATAAAATATTCTTGACCTCTAACACCCGGGTCAGCTTTTGATAAAGCGCTTCGCGGTCAAACAATTCGCAAACTTGAAAGCCGATTTTGGCGTATTTATCGGAATAAAAGGGGGCGATCCCCGACTTGGTAGAACCGAATCCGGCCTTGCCGAGCCGCTCCTCCTCATAAATGTCAAACAAAACATGGTAGGGCATGACCATCTGGCAGCGTTCCGATACCATCAGCTTGGGCGCGGGAACACCGCGTTCGACCACACTGCGGTATTCGTTCAGCAACTTTTCCACATCCAACGCCACGCCGTTGCCAATGCAATTGGTAACGCCCGGATTGAAGACACCCGAGGGGAGGGTATGCAGAGCAAATTTCCCGTATTGATTTTTAATGGTGTGACCTGCGTTTGCACCGCCTTGAAAGCGCACCACAATGTCGGCGTTGCCCGCCAGCATATCGGTGATCTTGCCTTTGCCTTCGTCGCCCCAGTTGGCGCCCACGACTGCTTTGACCATGATAAAATACCCCGTTCTCAAAAAATTACATTTCATTATACTATGGTTTTTTTGATAATTCAAGGATTTTATAAAAAATGTGGAAAAACTAAATTTCATTATTCAGGCAGTAAAAAAATAAAACAAACGGGAAAAGGCGGCGAGTAGGGCCGTACGGGGTTCAATTCTCGTTGGCCTAAGCATAGCATGATCATCCGAACCCGCCTGAAAAGGCGTGTTTTCGGCAACCTTTCGTTTGTCGTCCTCATAGGGCGGC
>CAJOQU010000063.1 GCA_905236975.1 uncultured Clostridia bacterium | reverse complement strand
GCCAAAAAAGCTTTGTCGCACTATTATAAAGGCAAACGCCTGCTGCCCAAGATTTTTAAAGATCAAAACCACCTGGACGAAATCAAAGGCGTTTATGTGCCGTTTTGGCTGTTCGACGCCGAAAGCGACGTCAATGTTCGTTTTCGCGGCACCCGCACCCGCTCCTGGCGTGACAGCCATTACATGTACACCAAGACCTCATTCTACTCGGTGATACGGGGCGGCAAGGTATCGTTTGAGCATGTCCCGGTAGACGGTTCAAGCAAAATGCCGGACGACCTCATGGAATCCATTGAGCCCTACGATTTCAGTCAAGCGGTGGATTTTCAAACCGCTTACCTTGCCGGTTACTTTGCCGATAAATATGACGTGAATGAGGAAACCTGCATTCCCCGTGCCAACCAGCGCATGAAGAACAGCGCCGTGGAGGCTTTTCGCTCCACCGCTCAAAAATACGAAACCCTTACCCCCGAAAGCACCCGGATCCAAATTCAAAACGGCACGGCAAAATACGCGCTTTACCCGGTTTGGATGCTCAACACCACCTGGAAAGGCCAGCGTTATACCTTTGCCATGAACGGTCAAACCGGCAAACTGGTGGGCAACCTGCCCATGGATAAAAAGCTGTTTGCCGGGTGGTTCTTCGGCGTGGCGGCGGCAGTGACAGCACTTTCTTTTTTGATTTGCTGGCTCATTTCATTGTTTTAAGGAGGAGAGTGCCATGAAAAAAGTCGGTTATCTATTTTTGACCCTTTGCCTCACGCTTTGCCTTTGTCTGCCCATCACCGTTTCAGCCGCGCCCTCCCTGTTGGTTGATTCCGCCGGTCTTTTAAGCCAAGAGCAACAGGCTTCACTGTTATCGGCCCTCACTGCTATTCAAGCCGACCTGCATTTTGACGTTGTCGTTTTAACGGTGGACAGTATCGGGGAGGAATCCCCCGTGGACTATGCCGATGATTATTACGATGAACACGGCTATGGCTACGGCGACAACCATGACGGTTGTTTGCTTTTGCTTGCCATGGAAAGCCGCGACTGGTGGCTCAGCACCACCGGATACGGCATCGATGTGTTTACCGACGCGGGAATCGACTACATCGCCGGTGAATTTTTGCCCTATTTGAGTGACGGTGACTATTTTGAAGGGTTTTTCACCTTTGCCGAATTGTGCCGCGCTTTCATTGAACAAGCCAATACCGGCACTCCCTACGACCGTGAAGACCTGATCGAATTTTTTGACTATGACGGCGAGCTTTCCGCCGAGTTTTACAATGAAGACGGGCATCAATTCAAGGAACCGTTTCATGTTGTGCAGTCGCTTGGCATCAGTTTGTTGATCGGTGTGATCGTGGCGCTGATCATTACTTTGGTATGGAAATCCCAACTAAAGCCGGTGAAATTTGAAACGCTGGCACACCAATACTTAAAATGGGACACCATGCAGGTGACCGACAAGCGCGACCTGTTTTTGTACGCCTCGGTTTCAAAGACACGCATTGATAACGATTCCAACTCCGGCAGAGGCGGCGGTTCCAGCACCCATTCTTCTTCGTCCGGTACTTCGCACGGAGGCGGCGGAGGGAAATTTTAAACGCGGAATGAAGAAACCCGCAAGTCTCAGAAAAAAAAGCCGTGCGGCACATCACTGCCGCACGGCTTAATATTTTATTTTGCTAAATATTCGCAGCGTAAGTGGGCGGTTCATCCGGCACGGTCTGTGCGGCAACGGTTTTGTTATAGCGGGCAAACACGAATCGCCCATGCACGCAGCAGGCAGTCAAAAAATACGGCAGAGTGAAAACCAGTGGAAAAATCAGAATGGAGAGAAGTCCCCAACCGATAAAAGAACCGATCAACGCCAGAAATTCCAAGGAGGAAGTCTTTGACTCTAAAACCGAAAGATGCAGTGCTTCGGTAACCTGCATTTCTTCATCGGCGATCAGCAAAATCGGCGATAAGTAATACCGCAGCATGACAAATAACAAGACAACCGAGGCCGCCGCCCGCAAAATCTGTGCAACATAAAGCAGATTCGAAGTCCAAAGCGGGATGGAAAGATGCAGATAATCATATATAACAGATCCGGCAAAGAGTTGCGCGATCCATGACGGCAGGAACAGCAAAACCCCGATAACCAGTGCGCGCAGAGCAAGTGCGCCCCAAAGCTTCAGCGCACGCAGGTAAAGCCGTTTTTCCGTAAAATAATAAAAAATGATAAGCGGATTGTCCTGCACACCGAAAAGGGAGCGCCAATAAAAGCGCAAGATTCCAAGGAACAAGGGCAACAGCAGAAAAAAGGCCAAAATCACCTGTAAAACATTCCCCGCCGTATCCCCCGCGGGAATGGCGAAAAAAGAGCCGGCATAAACACATAAAATAAAGGAAAACAACCCTGCAACGCAGGCAATGACGGCGTTGAGCCAATTTTTCTTCAGTGCGGTACGCGCTGTTTTACGAACCGCATAACTTGTAATCGTCATAAACATACTCCCTTTTTTACGCAGTATAGGCGATTGCGAAATGCAATCGCAATGAGGAATTAGGAATGAGAAATCAGGAATTATTGTAAATTATGAATATCATCATTTTATGACAAAAGTGTTAATTTTGCATAAGCGGCCATGACCCGCTTCGTGCCGACCTTATCAAAAGCAATTTCAAGCAAAGTATCATTCCCCATCGGCTTCGCCGAAAGGATCATACCCTCGCCAAAGGTCTTATGGCGTACCTTTTGCCCGGCGGCATATTGCACCGCCGGTTCGGACCGGGTTGCGGTTTCATGCTTTTGCGCCTGAACGGAATAGGTTTGCCCGTATTTGGCACCGACCGTGCCGCGATATGCCGGCCGATCACTCCAGGAAACCTGCTTGACAGCGTAGACTTCCGGCGTGAATCCGGTTTTGTTGGTCAATTCATCGGGAATTTCGCGCAAAAAGCGGGATGGCATATTGCGATTGGTGGTGCCGAAGATCATGCGGGTATAAGCGTTGGTCAAGGTAAGATGCTTTTTCGCCCGCGTAATCGCCACATAGGCCAAACGACGTTCCTCTTCCAATTCATCGGGGCCCGCGTACAGGGTCTGATTTCCCGGAAAAATTCCATCCTCCATGCCGATTAAAAAGACATTGTCAAACTCTAATCCCTTTGCGGCGTGAATGGTCATCAGCACCACATAATCTTCTTGCCTGTTCAGCGAATCAATATCGGTATATAAAGCGATCTGCTCCAAAAATCCGGAAAGCGTAGGCTCGTCGTTTTCCTCCTCATACTGCACAATGGTGGACAACAATTCATCCACATTTTCCAGTCGCTCCAAATCCTCCTGCGAGCCAAGCAAGGAGGCACGGTAGCCGGTTTTTTCCAGCACTTCCTCAAACAATTCGGAAATCGAGACCTGATCGATCAGGTCGGAAAGCTGATCGATCACCGCGCAGAAGTCCGCCATCTTAGCGGCGGCTCTTGACAGCATGGGATAATCCCCCGCGTGGGCAATGACCTCATACAGTGAGAGACCAAGCTGTGCCGCGATTTCGGCGGCATGGTCGATCGAAGCCATTCCGATGCCGCGCTTCGGCTCATTGATGATCCGGCGCAGGCGCAGATCGTCTTGATGGTTGTTGATCAGTTGTAAATAGGCAATGACGTCTTTCACTTCTTTACGGTCGTAAAAGCGCAAGCCCCCCACCACACGGTACGGTATTCCGCTGCGGGCAAAAACACTTTCCAGCGAATTTGAAAGCGCGTTCATGCGATAAAGCACCGCATGATCTGCGTATTTTGCACCGTTTTGCACATTGTCTAAAATGGTGTCGGCCACAAAGCGCGCTTCCTCACGCTCATCCGAGGCGGTATGTACGGTGAGCTGACCGCCGTCCCCGTTTTCGGTCCAAAGCGTTTTGCCTTTACGACCCGTATTGTTGCGAATCACCGCATTGGCGGCCTTTAAAATGGTTGAGGTGGAGCGGTAGTTCTGCTCCAACCGAATGACCTTTGCGGCGGGGTATTGCTCCTCAAAATTCAAAATATTTTCAATGGTCGCACCGCGAAAACGGTAGATGCTTTGATCATCGTCCCCCACCACACAGAGGTTGTTTTGACCCGACGCCAGTAAACTGACCAGTTCGTACTGGGCATAGTTGGTGTCCTGGTATTCATCCACCAGCACATAACGAAATTTTTTGGTGTAATACTCCAGTACATCCTCATGCTTTTGCAGCAGCGTTACGGTATTGACGATCATATCGTCAAAATCCATGGCGTCGGCATGGTGCAAATGATTTTGGTAAGCGAGGTAAAGCTCGGCTACCACCTGTTTGCGGTAGTCAATACCCGCTTCCTCCTTCAACTGTGCCGGGGTTTTCAACCGATCCTTCGCAGAAGAAATGGCCGACAGCACCGCTTTGACGGGGAAAGCCTTTTCATCAATGGAGGCGTTTTTCATAATATCTTTCATCAGGCGGCGCTGATCGTCGGTATCGTAGATTGTAAAATGCGAGGTATAGCCAAGCAGATCGGCATAGCGCCTTAAAATTTTGCCGCAAACCGAATGAAAGGTGCCGGCCCAAATATCCTGCGCGCGCTCCCCCAGCCGTGCGCCGATTCGCTCTTTCAACTCATCCGCCGCTTTGTTGGTAAAGGTGATGGCCAAAATATTCCATGCCGGTACAGGCGCAACGGAAAATACACCGTCAGGCACATAATCGGTCTTACCGGCCAAATAATCTTCCCCGGCCTGTATGGCGCCGGGCGGCAAAACGTCCGGCACAGCGAGCGACTGATACGCATTGCCAAACTTGACCAGATTGGCGATGCGGTTGACCAATACCGTGGTCTTGCCGCTGCCGGCGCCCGCCAAAATCAAAAGCGGACCGTTCACGGTGGTGACCGCTTCAAACTGGCGATCGTTCATTTTGCCGAAATACTGCTGAACAACAGCACGTCTAAGTTGTAAAAAATCCATGATAAACCTCAAAAACAGAAAAGTTGGTTGTATAATTCGGAAAGAGTGCCAATACTATTGTAAAAAGAGGAGATGAAAATATGCAACAAGAAAAATTCTCATTGAAAAAGTTTCTTTTTTACGTTGTCGTGACCCAGTTGATCGGTTTTATAGGCGGTATGCTCGGCGGAGACGCCTCGGCCGTTTATGCGCCGCTTGTCAAGCCGCCGCTTTCACCGCCCGCGCTCACCTTTCCCATTGTTTGGGGGATACTTTACCTGATACTTGGCATTGCCGCGTATATGATCGACCGGGAAGGCGACAATGTCGGCAGTTTGCGCTTTTATTGGGTACAAATTGTACTGAATGCGCTTTGGAGCCTATTTTTCTTCCGGCTCAAATGGTTTACGTTTGCCGCGATTTGGATCGTGTTATTGATTTTACTGACCGCACGGCTGTTTTTGCAGTTCAACAAAATCAAAAAGTGCGCGGCTCTTTTGCTGATCCCCTATTTGCTTTGGCTGTTTTTCGCCTTGTATTTAAACATCGGTTTTGCGATGCTGAACTAAGCGGCGCGAACAAACAATTTGCAGTCCGGCTCAGTTTTTTCGATTTCAAACCACACGATTTCGCCGTCCCCCGTTTAAAAAGACGGATAAATTATCATACACAATGGAAACCAGCCTTTGCCGTGTGGCAAGCGGCGCCCAGGCGGTATGCGGGGTGAAAATCAGGTTGGGCGCATCCATCAAAACGCAATCCTGTGCCATGGGTTCGGTCGTTAAAACATCAACCGCCGCACCCGACAGCTTGCCGCTTTGCAGGGCGTGCAGAAGCGCCGATTCGTCCACTACGCCGCCTCGTGCGGTATTGATAAAAAACGCGCCGTCCTTCATGGCGGCAAAAGCCTGTTCGTTCATCATCTTTTCACTTTGCGGGTTTAACGGACAATGCATGCTGACAATATCGCTTTGTGCAAGCAGAGTCTCAAAACTGACAAAAGCCGTGTCGTCGCCTTGTTTTGGCGTGCGGGTATACACAATCACGCGCATACCCAAACCTTCGGCGGCCTTCCGCAGCGCCTGGCCGATATGCCCATACCCGACAATCCCGAGCGTTTTGCCGAACACCTCATCGCTTTGAAAGACCAACGGCGAAAAAACCTCGGATTTTTTCCAACCGCCCGCTTTCACAAACGCATCGTACTGTGGAATGCGGGTGTAATGCAATAAAATATACCCCATGACCTGCTGCACCACAGCGTTGGTGGAGTAACTGCCCGCGTTACAGACCGCAATTCCTTTTTCAGCCGCCGCCTTTAGGTCAATGTTGTTGCAGCCGGTGGCAAACAGACCAATGTAACGCAGTTTTTTTGCCGCGTCAAGCACTTCGCGATCGATCAGGGTCTTATTGCAAAGAATGACATCGGCCGACGGCACTGCATCTAACAACTGCCGACGGCTGATGTTTTTAAATGTCCGTGTTTCGCCGAATGCCTGAAAGCAGGAAAGGTCGATCCCTTCGCCCAGCGTGGCACAATCAGTGAGAAGAAGATTCATCTTTTCGTTTCACCTTCCGTTTGGTGCCATCCGGCTCCACAAGATAGGTATTTTCCAGTTGAGCGACCAAGCTTTGCTTATACGCCTCAATGTATTCGCGGCGCAAAGCTGCCTGCTCGGCTTTTTCTTGTTCGGTTAAGCCCTCGGTTTTTTGTTTGCGGGCAAGCGCGTTGATGCGATCTATTTTTTCTTGTGTCATTTAAATCTCGTTTCTGCCCTCTAACGCACGGGCCAGCGTAAATTCATCGGCATATTCTAAATCGCCGCCCACGGGAATACCGTATGCCAGTCGTGTAACCTTGATATTCATAGGCTTAATCAGGCGGGAAAGATAGCTGGCGGTAGCCTCGCCCTCGACCGTGGGATTGGTCGCCATGATAATTTCGGTCACTTCGCCCGAGCCAAGCCGCGCCATCAGCTCTTTGATGCGCAACTGCTCGGGGCCGATGCCGTCAAGCGGTGAAATGACCCCATGTAAAACATGGTACAGACCGTTATATTCCCTTGTACGTTCGAAAGCCATCACGTCCTTGGGCTCGGCGACCACACAGATCACGCTTTTATCACGCTGAGCGTCGTCACAAATTGAACAGATATCCAAATCGGTAAAAGCCTGGCAAACCTTGCAAAAATGAATCTTTTTGCGAGCGTTCAAAAGCGCCGCGGCAAATTGCTCGGCGCGTTCAGGCGGCTGTTCCAAAATGCTGAAGGCAAGCCGCTGCGCCGTTTTTTTGCCGATGCCGGGCAGACGCTCGAACTGCGCAATCAGCTCGTTCAGGGGTACAATAGGATTGTTGGCCATACTCAAAACAGTCCCGGCATATTCAAGCTGCCGGTAATGGCGCCCATTTCGTCTTCCGCGGTTTTAATGGCGTTGTCGACAGCCTCATTTACGGCTACGGTGATGAAATCTTCCAGCATCTCCACATCATCGGGATCGACCGCCTCGGGTTTGATTTGAATGCTTTTAATACGGTGCTTGCCGTCAACAGTGACTTCAACCAGACCGCCGCCCGCCGCGGCGGTATATTCACGTTGGTCAAGGTCTTCCTGCAAAGCCGCCATATCCTCCTGCATTTTTTGCGCCTGTTTAAGCATTTGGTTCATGTTGCCGGGACCGCCGGAATTGGGAATTCTGACTTTCATAATGTTCTCCTTCTTAAGACTTAGTTATGCGATTGCAAAATGCAATCGCAATGAGGAATTAGGAATTATTTGTAAATCATTAAAAAACTCAAAAGGATTTTATCATAATTACGAATTGCAATTGCAAAATTATCTATTTCGCAATTGCCTGAAGACTTAGTCTTTTTGTGCTAATTTTAAACGTTCGGCCAGCACCCGCAGAGGATCGCTTTCTTCTTTTGCGGCGGCTGCGGCCGAGTAAGGTCCTAATTTATAGGTCGCGCCCAATACGCTTTGCGCGGCTTTACGGATGCTGTCACGATAATAGGGATTGCCGCCGTTGATCAGCGAGCGGAATTGATCGTTTTTCGCATCGATCAACAGATACCCGCCTTTGAGATAGCCCTGTGAGTCCTGCAAAACGCCTGCCATCAGCGGACAAGTGGTTTTCAGAACGCTGATGATCTCGCCCCATTCGGACACCGGCGTAACATCGCCCGATGGCTCCGGCACAGCCTTGTGAGGCACGGCATTGACCGGCGCTTCCTCGGGCGGAGCCTCCGGCAGGGGGATTTCATCATCGTCATCATCGATATTGCCGTCCGGCATAGTCGGCGGCAGATCGGAAGCGGCCTTTGGCTCCGGCGCGGTCGTTGCGGCCGTCGCCGTGGCAGGCGGCATTCCGGTTTCCAACCGGCGAACCCGTTTTTCCAACGCCGTGATATCGGAAACCAGGGCGGGATTGCAAAGCTTAATCAGGGTCATTTCCATTTCGCAGCGACGGTTGCCGGTTTGCATAGCCGGCGCTGTTGCCTGTAAAAGCGATAAGGTATACAAAATGTCACGGATATCGTAATCAGCCGCCTGTTGCTCCAACACCTTCATTCGGGAGGCCGAGCAGACGATGGGGCGCTCACCGGTTTTGACCGTTTTCATAATCATCAGATCGCGGTAGTGCATGGTAAGCTCCGACAAAAGGCGCTGCATATCCACCGACGAGGCATAAAGCTTATCCAGCAAAAGCAGTGCGCTTTGCGCATCCCCTTGTTTGATCGCATCGGCCAAACGGCCTACATGGTCGTCCCCCGCCATGCCGCAGACATGTTCCACCGTATCTTCCGTAATTTCCCGATTACCCGAGGCGCACAGGTCTAAGATAGAAAGCGCATCCCGCATGCCGCCGTCAGCCGCCGCCGCAATCAAACGCGCCGCGCCGGGCGTTACGGTCAAGCCTTCTTTTTCAGCGATATCCTGAATATGGGCGCAAATCTTTTCGGCCTCGATCCTTTTAAAATCAAACCGCTGACAGCGGGAAAGGATCGTGGCGGGCAGCTTATGCACCTCGGTGGTGGCCAATATGAAGATGACATGCGCCGGCGGTTCTTCCAATGTTTTTAACAGCGCGTTAAAGGCGCTGATGGTCAGCATATGCACCTCGTCAATGATATAAACGCGGTATTTTGAGGAAGATGGGGCAAAGTTTACCCGATCACGCAAATCGCGGATACTGTCTACGCTGTTGTTGGAGGCGGCGTCGATCTCCACAATATCGGTATTCTCCCCGTTTGCTACCGCCAAACAGCTGTCACACGCAAGGCAGGGATCGCCGTTTTGCGGCTGCAGGCAGTTGACCGCCTTCGCCAAAATTTTGGCGCAGCTGGTCTTACCGGTGCCGCGCGTACCGGTGAACAGATAGGCATGCACGATTTTGCCGCTTGCCAGTTCGTTTTTCAGCGTTTCGGTGATATGCTCCTGCCCGACGACTTCAGAAAAAGTGGTCGGCCGGTATTTGCGGTATAGCGCCTGATAAGCCACGGTACCCCTCCAACAAAACGAATTCATAAAAATTGCGTGCCAAAGTGTACGAATGAGCCGATTGACTGCGGCGCACGGGACAATCCGCTTAATGCTGCTCGGTTCCCCGCCTGACATGGTTCACAGCGCCCCGTCGCACAGGACCCGCCCATTCGCACACTTCGGTACGCAAAATCTACGGCCGGTCGTTAAAGTCAAACCAGCTTTATCTTATTATACATGACTTTCATAAAATTTACAAGTCCCAAAGACAGAAAATCTTGAAAAATTTTCTATACTCTGTTATAATGAGATTGTTTATAAGAATCAGAAAGGTGTGATTGTTTGAAAGGCATCACCGTAAAAGAACTTTTTTCCCTTGAAAACGTTCTGGCCGCGCCGTTATTGCAAAGGGTGAAATACCCGTTTGAGGCGCTTGCCGGGATCGCGGATTTTATCAAACAGATCGGTCCCGGGCTTGACCCGTCAGTCTACGATAAACGGGGCGAAAACATTTGGGTGGCAAAGTCCGCCGTTGTGGCTCCCACCGCTTCGATTACCGGGCCCTGCATCATCGGCGAGCATACCGAGGTGCGGCACTGTGCTTTTATTCGCGGCAGCGCCCTGATCGGCAACCATTGCGTAGTGGGCAATTCGACCGAGCTTAAAAACGTAATTTTGATCGACACGGTGCAGGTTCCCCATTACAATTATGTCGGGGATTCTGTTTTGGGTTCACATGCACACATGGGCGCGGGCTCTATCACCTCGAATGTAAAGTCAGACAAAACTCTTGTCGTGGTCAAAGGGTGCGGCGAGGAACTCCCCACCGGTCTTAAAAAATTCGGCGCCATTTTGGGCGACTACGTTGAGGTAGGGTGCGGCTCGGTACTGAATCCCGGCACGATTATTGGGAAAAATACCAATATCTATCCCCTTTCTTCGGTTCGGGGCGTAATCCCCGCAAACAGCATCTACAAACGACAGGGCGAGGTTGCAGAAAAACGCAATGTGCAATGAAGTTTGGGATATTTTAAACGAAAACGGTTTCCCCACCGGCAAAACCATGCTGCGGGGCGACAACAGTTTAAAAAACGGGGAGTATCACCTGGTCGTTCATATTTGGATTGTCACCAGCGACGGGCGTTTTCTGATTCAGCGCCGCAGCAACCAACGCAAGCTCATGCCCGGCGAATGGGCGGCTACCGGCGGCGCCGCCATTACGGGGGAAGATTCCTTTACCGCCGCTCGCCGTGAGCTATTTGAGGAGGTCGGCATTGCCGCCGACCGCGATCACCTGAAAAAGCTTGCCCGTATCAAACGCCGTAATTCGCTGGTCGATGTGTGGCTCACGGTGTGCGATACACCGCCCGAACGGTTGACCCTGCAAAAAAGCGAGGTTGCCGAGGTGAAATATGTGACCGAAGAAGAACTGCAAAACATGATTCAAACCGGTTCCTACCACCAATACGGGAAAGAATATTTTCAAACTGTTTTTCAAAAAATACAGGAATGCAGAGGAGCTGTCATATGAGTTTTGATCCACAAAAAACTTCCTGTACGCGTTGTCACGCCTATCTATTTGAAGAGGATGATATTGTCTATTGCCCGATTTGCGGCGCACCGCACCACCGTGACTGCTACGCCGCGCTGGGTCACTGCGCCTTGGAAGAACTGCACGGCACCGACCGTCAGTATGATAAAGTCAAAAAGCAGGAGGAAGCCCGTCATGCAGCCTCTCCCGAGTCGGAGCATACCGGCGAGAACGCCGAGGGGCTGATCTCCTGCCCCATGTGTCACGAAAAATATGAATTTTCCCGTAATACCTGTCCCAAATGCGGCGCGCCCAATGTGGCCAGAGCAGGCGGCAGCTTTGCCAGCTTTGATTTTTTGGGCGGTGTTCCGGCCGATTATGACATTGGCGACGGCGTCACGGCCGATGAAGCCAAGCGTTTTGTGGCCGCCAATACACAGCGTTATATTCCCAAGTTTGCGGCCTTGAATAAGAAAAACCGCGCCTCCTGGAACTGGCTCGCCTTTTTGTTCCCCTGTGGGTGGATGCTTTCCCGCAAGATGTATAAGATCGGCTTGATTTTCGGCCTGTTTTCGGTCATTGCGAGCCTGTTTTATCTTCCTTTCAGCAAGGCCGCCTATCAGCTTGGGATGTATGACGCGGCCAATTACCGCGAAATGATGCAAATTTTTACCCAAAACTTTTCACAAATCAGCGGTCTTGTAATCGCCTTTTCCGCAATCGGGCTTTTCGTGAATCTGACCCTGCGGGTGTTATCGGCCTTATTCGGCGATTATTTTTACAAGGATTACACCCTGTCCTCCATTAAAACCATCCGCGCAGAAAGTGAAGATATGGACTATGATTACCGCAAAAAGGGCGGTGTCAATATATTTTTCTTTTTGCTGGGCGCCATGGCGGTGCAGTACCTGCCCACTATGATCGCAACCCTGATTTTATGATGAAAGGATTTTTACCATGAGCAAAATTTGTCCGGAATGTAAAACCGAAAACGAAGATGATTATTCCTACTGTCAAAACTGCGGCACCCCGCTGCCGGTCGAGCCGCAAGTGAAAGCTTCAACCGAACCCGCTTTTAACGCACAGTCACAGCCAACCGGTAACCCCGACCCCGCTGATCCCGCGGGCGCCGCATTTGCCGGGACACAGCAAAATCCGTATAACGGCGCTTATCCCCCGCCGTTCAATCCATCGCCCGCCGGTGCGATCGACGGCATTCCGGTGGAGGATCTGACCTGCTTTATCGGCAAAAAAGCGCCGAAGATCCTGCCGAAATTCTTTAACATGGAATTCAAGCGTTCCAAAATTTCTTGGTGTTGGCCGGCGGCTATACTTGGGTTTTTGTTTGGTCCCTTTGGCTCGGCCTTTTGGTTTTTTTACCGTAAAATGTATAAAATTGCCTGGATATTGGTCGCCATCGGCGTGGTCTTCTCCTTTACCACTTCGGCTTTGAAGGCCGAAACCAACGCCCGCATGTTTGAAAGCATTTTCAGCTTTTTCGGCAACGGTGATTTTCTGAACGACCCCGATTCTTTCACGATAAACGATTTTTTAGACGCCGCCGAAGATGAAATTAACGTTACAACCACTGCCCGTGATAAAATCGCCTCGGGTTTAACCGATATTGCTTCGCTTGCCTCTTGTATTTTGACCGGCCTTTTTGGCTATTACTGGTATAAAAAGCACTGCGTCAAGCAAATCGCCGCGTTCCGTCAAGGCGGGATCGACATGCGTTATTACCAAATGGGGCTTGCCTCGGCCGGCGGTACCTCGGGCGGCATGGTGGTCCTGGGAATTGTGGCAATGTGCATTTCATCTTATGCAGCGAGTTTTATCTGCACCTTATTTGCCGGGCTGATATAACATTGAATGGAGTTTGTTTATGAAAATTAAAAAGGCAATTATCCCCGCCGCGGGGCTTGGTACCCGCGTTCTTCCGGCCTCTAAATCCATGCCGAAGGAAATGCTCCCGATTGTGGATAAACCCGCTATTCAATATATTGTAGAGGAGGCCGTCAAGGCCGGTATTACCGATATTCTGATTATCACCAACCGCGGCAAAGGCATTATTGAAGATCATTTCGATCATTCCATTGAACTGGAGAATATGCTGAAAAAACGCGGCAATACCGATATGCTCAAAACACTGGATGAGGTAGCCAATCTTGCCAACATCTATTACCTGCGTCAAAAGGTCACGCGCGGCCTTGGCGACGCGGTACTGCGCGCTAAAGAGTTTGTGGGTGACGAGCCGTTTGCCGTTTTGTACGGCGATGATGTGATCATAGGCGAAATACCCGCCATCGGCGAGTTGTGTGACGCATACCTGCGATATGGCAAAAGCGTAGTCGGCATTAAAGAAGTAACCGACGATCTGATCGTGAAATACAGTTCTTTGAAGGTTGAGGCGTTGGACGGCATGCACTACGCCGTCAGCGATATGATCGAAAAACCGAGCCTTGAAACCAAGTTTTCCAATTATTCCATTTTGGGCCGCTGTGTGTTGGACAGCGAGATTTTTGAAATTTTGGAAAAAACGCCGCTCGGCGTGGGCGGTGAACTGCAATTGACCGACGCCATGCGCGAGCTTGCCGTGAAATATGGCATGATCGGTGTGGATTTCAGCGG
The DNA here is from genome assembly GCA_905236975.1 of uncultured Clostridia bacterium. Taxonomy (GTDB): domain Bacteria; phylum Bacillota; class Clostridia; order Oscillospirales; family Acutalibacteraceae; genus UBA737. The sequence goes on along the minus strand of CAJOQU010000063.1, from coordinate 11,325 downwards.
CACACGGTATGACATGGGCAACAAATTCGGCATTTTGAAGGCCAATATCGAGGTTGGTCTCACGCACCCCGAAACAGCCGATCAACTGAAAAAATACATAAAGGAACTGGCACAAACACTGTGAAATACACTTCCCTTTTCCTTGATCTTGATAACACCCTGCTTGACTTTAACATGGCCGAAAAGCAGGCGGTCAAACGGGTGCTGGCCGATCACGGCCTGCCCGCCGGTGATGAAACGGCGTCGCTTTATTCGGCCATCAATAAAAGCTATTGGGAGCGGTTTGAACGCGGCGAGATTCCCAAAAGCGCTATTTTTGTGGGGCGGTTTGAGACCCTGCTTGAAAAGCTTGACAGAACGGGAGACGCCGCTGCCATATCCGAGACCTATTGCCGTTATTTGTCCGACGGATTTTTTACGGTGGATGGCGCGTTTGCCCTGCTTGATTATTTAAAAGAAAAGGGATATCGGCTCTACGCCACCACCAACGGCCTATCCTCCACGCAGTATAAACGTATTGACGGTTCCGGACTGCGTCCGTATTTTGACGGTATCTTTGTTTCGGAAGACGCCGCCGCCCAAAAACCGCAAAAGGAATATTTTGAATACGTGATCGCCCACATTCCGGAAAAGGATCGTTCCCACATGTTGGTGTTGGGGGACAGCCAAAGTTCGGATATTTTGGGCGGTATCAACGCCGGGATCGATACCTGCTGGTTTAACCCCACCCGTCAGCCTGCGCGCTTTGCCGCGACTTATGAAATTCATGATTTAGCGGATCTGAAAACGATTCTTTAGTGCATCCGCACAAAGGCCGCACCGCATCATGCCGAATGAACCAAAACCAAAGCTTGTGCAAAAATGCGATTTTAGGTTCTTGCAACATTTATCAAAAATGCCCCCTGTGATCTTTCGCTTGAAAAATCACAGGGGGTTATCCGTTCTACCCGCAGCAAAGCCTTTTATGATTGCATGGTTTTATAGGTATAAAACGCGCCTTTTTGCGCCATTAGCTGGTCATAGGTGCCGTATTCCACACATTCGCCGTTTTGCATAACGGCAATTTTGTCCGCCCGGCGGATGGTTGAAAGCCGGTGCGCCACAATAAAGGTGGTGCGGTCGGCCGTCAAATTGTTGATCGCCTCTTGAATCTCGGCCTCTGATACACTGTCCAGCGCGCTGGTGGCTTCATCAAAAATGATGGCCCGCGGGTCACGAATAATGGCGCGCGCAATCGAAATACGCTGCCGTTGCCCGCCGGAAAGCTTATCGCCGTGCTCGCCGATCTGCGTATCCAATCCATCGGGCAGCATGGCAATGACCCGTGTTAAATTGGCCGCCTCTACCGCCGCGGCGATCCTTTCTTCCGATACGCCGGGCAATCCATAGGTGATGTTATCGCGAATGGTGCCGTTGAACAATATCGTATTTTGCGGCACCACGGCGATCTGCCGCCGGTAATCGTGCAGGTCAAGATCCTGAATATTCTTGCCGTCAATGAAAATATCGCCCGAATCCGGCTTAAAAAAGCCGATAGCCATATTCACAAGCGTGCTTTTACCCGAGCCGGATTCCCCCACCAGCGCGATCGTCTCCCCGGCCTGTACGGTCAGGCTTAAATCCCGCAAGATGGGGCGATCGTCGTCTTGATAATGAAAGTTGATATGTTCAAAACGATACTCCCCACGAAGGATCGGCAGTTTTTCTTTACCGTTATATTCTTCCACCTTGTAAGAATTGAGGATTTCCCCAATGGAGTAAATGCTTTCGGTGCCTTTGCTGATGATGGGCAAAAGCGATATCATCGCGCCCACCCTGGAAACCAGCGACCCAAAATAACTTTGATACAGCGCAATATCGCCGATGGAGATTTTGCCACGCAGGGCAAAATAGGCCGAAAACGCCAAACAAACGGTTTGGAAAAAATAAAATGTTACCCAGTTAATAGAGCCAAACCAAGCCTGGATCATATCCAACCGGTAGCCGTGATCGGCCACGTTGGCCACGCGGGTGGTCAGCTTTTGAATCTCGTTATTTTCCAAGGCGTGCGCACGGGTAACGGGTACCAGTTCGACCATGTCCATCACCTGGGAAGAGGTGGTCTCGATTTCACGCCGAAAAAGGTGGTTGTTGTTGCGCATGCGCTTTTTAAAGGGTTCCATGACCAGCAAAGCCACCGGAATAGTCAGCATGAAAAGAAAAAAGACCGTCACATTTTTTTGCAGCAAAATGATGATGGTAATAACAATATTGAACAGCGTCTCCACAGCATTGGAGAAAATTTGCGAGGAAAGATTTTCTACGGCCTCTACATCCCGCATGACCTTCGACTGTATTTTGCCCGACTGCATTTCCTTGTGAAAGGAAATGGAAAGCTGCTGTAATTTGCGGATCATAGCGCCGCGCAGACCCGCCTCCATGCTTCGCCGTGCAATGCTGAAGTATTTTACATGCAATACATGAAAAGGAATATTCAGCAACAACGCTGTGAACGCCACGACCAAATTGAGGATCAAACGTTTGCCCGTGTCAGCCGGGCGCATGGTCACCAAATCAATGATATTGGCGGTTACCAGCGGCAAGATCCAAATATGAGCCGACTTAATAAAGCAAAACAATGCCGATAAGAGCATTTTGCCCCAATGCCCTTTAAAAAGACCGATAAAAATTTTCAACGCGTGGTCTTGATTTTTGGCATAGGTTTTTAAAAAAGCCTCGGTTTCCTTGTTGATCTCCCGGTCATTGAAGGGGGTGTGTTTGACTGTGTCTTCCGTTTTTGCTTTCAACATGACGATCACCGCAATTTTTAAAGTGGCACTGAATTTACGCTTTTGTAAACAACGTTTTTCGTTATTTCAAGTGTATTATAGCAGACCGATTTTAAAATGCAAGAAAAACTTACCCTATTTGGAAAATTTTTTTCTCTTTCTTTTTGCATGCTTTGGCTTTGAATGCAAAAAAGCCCCCTGCCCATCGGGGCAAGGGAGCTTGACGGTCGACTTTGCCGATCCATCCTTCCGCACGGCGCATCAGGCCGTGACGATCTTCGAAGCGTCGGAAAGATCAAGCATTTTTACCGCGTCTTCACGCATTTTGTATTTTAATATTTTTCCGGCGGCATTCATGGGGAAGGAATCCACAAACGCGACATAGCGGGGTGTTTTGTGCTTGGCCATGTGATCGCGAACATAAGCCTTGATTTCGTCCTCGGTGCAGGTTTCGCCCTCTTTCAAAATCACGCAGGCCATGATTTCCTCGCCATAATCTTTATCGGGAACGCCGATCACCTGAACATCCGATACCTTGGGGTGGGTGTAAATGAAATCCTCAATCTCTTTGGGATAAATATTTTCGCCGCCGCGAATAATCATATCCTTAATGCGGCCGGTGACCTTAAAGTTGCCGTCGGGCAGTTTGCGCAGCAGATCGCCCGAATGGAGCCAACCGTCGGCGTCAATACAAGCGGCGGTCGCCTCCGGCATTTTGTAATAGCCCTTCATAATGTTGTAACCGCGGGCGCAGAACTCGCCGTCCACGCCATCGGGTACCTCTTCACCGGTTTCAGGGTCTACGATTTTGCATTCCACGCCGAAAATGGGCCCGCCAACCGTGTTGACGCGAGTTTCGATCGAGTCGGTGATTTTGGACATGGTGGTTGCGGGCGACGCCTCGGTCTGGCCGTAGGTAATGCAGATTTCATCCATATGCATTTCCTTGATGACCTGTTCCATGACCTTGATCGGGCAGGGGCTGCCCGCCATAATGCCGGTACGCATATGGCTGAAATCGGTCGTCGGGAAATTCGGGTGTGACAGCATCGCGATAAACATGGTCGGAACCCCGTGGAAGCAGGTGATTTTTTCTTTGTTGATGCAGTCAAGGCTCACGCGGGGCGAAAACGCGGGAATGGGGCTCATGGTGACGCCGTGCGTGACCGAAGCGGTCATGGCCAGCACCATGCCGAAGCAGTGGAACATGGGCACCTGGATCATCATGCGGTCGGCGGTAGAAAGATCCATACAGTCGCCAATGGCTTTTCCGTTGTTGACCACATTGTAATGGGTCAGCATAACGCCCTTCGGGAAACCGGTCGTACCGGAGGTGTATTGCATGTTGCAAACATCGTGCTTGCTGATCATGGCGGCACGGCGGTAGACCTCGGACACCGGGACATCCTTCCCCGCGTTCATGGCCTCCTCCCAGTTCCAACAGCCGGGCTGGGTGGATTCGTAAGTGATAACATTCCGCAGGAAAGGCAATTTTTTAATATGCAGGGGCGCGCCCTTTTTGGCGGTGGCAAGCTCGGGACAGATTTCATTGATGATCTGAATGTAATCCGAATCCTTAAAACCGTCAACCATCACCAGCGTATGGGTGTCGGACTGGCGCAACAGGTATTCGGCCTCGTGAATTTTATAAGCGGTATTGACCGTTACCAAAACCGCACCGATTTTCACGGTTGCCCAAAAGGTAATGTACCACGCGGGCACATTGGTCGCCCAAATCGCCACTTTATCGCCCTGTTTGACTCCCATGGCAATCAGCGAACGCGCAAAGGTGTCAACATCCTCGCGAAACTCAGGGTAGGTTCTGGTATAATCACAGGTCGTATAGCGGAAAGCGTATTGATCGGGGAATTCCTCGCAAATTCTGTCAAGCACCTGCGGGAAGGTCAAATCAATGATTTTTTCCTTTTGCCAAACATATTTGCCGGTACCGCGAATACTGGTCTGCAAAGCGCCGCTCATATCGGAGTCGCCCACATATTCACGCATATAATGGATAAACTGCGGGAAGACCACGCCCGAAGATTCCAGCTCCGGCATGTAGGTTTTCAGCCATTCCAACGTGATATAGCGGTCGTAATTGATGGAACGCAGCGCCGCAATAAAATCAGCAATAGGCAGATCCCCTTCCCCAATCATGCGGTACTCGACCTTACCGTCCTTCATAACCGAATCCTTGATCTGAACGTATTTGATATACGCGCCGAGGTTCTGCACCGTTTGTTGGGGGCTTTCGCCGCCGTAACGGTAAGGATGATGAAGATCCCACAACGCTCCCACGCTATCGCTTTCAACCGCAAAAATCACGCTTGCAAGGCGCTTGGTGTCGGTATAAGCGCCGTTGGTTTCCAACACCAGCGTGACCCCCGCCTTTTCGGCATAGGGCGCCAGTTGTTTCAAAGCGTCAATGACCACCGCGTCGTCAAGATCAGCAGTGGGTTCCGCCGTGAGGTCACCCAGCACACGCACAAATTCAGACCCAAGCTGTGCCGCAAGGTCAATAAATGATTTTACTTCTTCAATGATCTCCGGTTTTTGAGCGGCGTCTCGCAGCGCACAGCCGGTAGAAACACAAGGAATCTCGATTCGCGCCTTTTCAAGTTTTTCTTTGGTTTTGGCAATATTTTGATCGCTGAACGGATCGCCAAAGGCCGAAAAAATACCTTCGCCCGTTCCGCGAAGCTCAATGCCCGAAAAGCCGAGGTCTTTGGCCATAGAGGTAACCTCTTGCCAGCTGTAACCTGGACATCCGAGGGTGGAAAATGCAAGTTTCATAATAGATTTCCTTTCGATCAATGTGATTTTAATTTGTTTTTTGCAATAAAAAAATGCTCCGTCTCACAAAGAGACGAAAGCAACCTTCCGCGGTACCACTCTTTTTGATGCGCCGAGCGCACCCACTTTAAAACAAGGCGAATTTGCCTTTCCCCATGGTAACGGAGGGAACCGGTGCGGCTTACTGTCAGGTTCAGCCGACAGCTCCGGGGTGAGAGTTTCCTGCACGACGACGTCTTTCACCGACCGACGCCTCTCTGCGGTCGCACAAAGCGAAACGAATTCCCCTTCTACGCTTTTTTGCCCCATCATTATACCACCGCCCGTTTGATTTGTCAACCGTTTTAAGGAAACATTTGGCGATAAGTGGAATGGGGCGTTTGGCTTTGATCACTTCATTGCGGCAACGCCCTTCGGGCAACGCGCAAAACATCCACAAATATTGATAATGTCCATCAGGCGGGTAATAAACGCGCTGATCGAATCTTTCTCTTTAAAGCCTCGGTTTTGCGAATACGGGCATGTCAAATATCGCCGCCAACCTCAAAAGTCAGCAATCCAAGGCAATATTCATCGCTTTGGCTGTGGTGCGAATACCGATAACGTACTTAAACTTTCAATTACTGTCTGTTATATATTTTTTGTTTAAGTTGGCATATCCTTCGTGAGTGGTGGTAAAAAACAGCAGTTCACCGTTGCGATCCAAAAAAGCAATATCATCAAAGCCGAAATCAGTAGTTCTGACTTCGTAAGGATTTTCTGATTCCACAATAAAAAACGACTCAAAGGAGCTTAAATAGCCAAAGAATTCTCGTTTTTTCAGGAAGGTGTATTTCATTGCCGATCTACCCGGTGCAAATGTTCCATACCATTCGCTTACGATTTCTCGTTTTTCAAGTGTCATCATTTCTTTTGCAGTATTGACAATAGGATCTGTTTTATCCTCACCGTCGATTTGGACAATGATTATTTTTTCTGTTTCATTTCTTATTGTATTGAGTATATCAAGATATTGCAAACGATTCCTCAATACGACATCTGCACAATTATGTTCAGGAACAGAACCCTTTCTTGTTTTCATATTGAAAACTGCCTTTCAAGTATTATTCAATGTTTGTAGTATATCATAAAAACCGGTATAATGCAAATGTGCACTTACTCGCCGCCAAAGCCGGCGATCCGCGCTGATAATGAGTCGAAAAATCGTGGTTTAAATGTGCTTGCTCGCAGTTAGTTCGGTAATAATCGGACATCAATAAAATCAACATATTCAAGTGCGGGCAATTCTGAAATGAAGTCCAAATCCTTGACTTTGATCACGGAGTTGACAGAGGCTTGGTAACCGCAAATTCCAAGCACCTTCAGTCTTTTTAGGGATGCCAGCGCCGAATAGTCGTCGACCTTTTTGGTTTCGCCGAGGATCAGCACTTCTAAATTTTCCAGATGTGCAAGCGGCGAAATGTCCATGACCGTACTAGCGTTTTGAAGAAATAGCTTTTTCAGATTCTTCAGCTTGACAATTTCGTCGATCTGCTTGCAGGTAAGACGTTTTATTCTCAAAGATTCAAGATTATCCTGTGCGCAAAGTGCGTCAAAAATCTTTTGATTCACGCTTGAACAGACGTCGATCTCCTTAACGGGCATTTTTTCATGATTTAAGAATTGCACCCACTCCGCCGTGTATTTACGCTGTCTGCGTTCGAACTCCTGCGGGTCGGGGGAGGACGTGTACTCCATGGTCATCGAATGCTGCGAACAAACGAGTTTCATCACCTTCTGTCCTGAATACTCCTGAGGGTGACTCACCGTCAGTTCTTCCTCGTGCATTAAGCTTCGTACAAAATCGTCGTAGATACGTTCGTGATTAGATGCAAATTCAATTTTAGGAAATGCTGATGAAAGCGCGTGAATGTAATCATTTGTTTTCATGTGTTATCCCTCATAATTATAAAAAGCAAGTGCGTAATTACTCATCACCATAAAAAGGTTTATATTTGGTAAGCTTTGATTGTTTCCTCAGTGCCGCTTTTAGTAATAAAAGGTTTCACTATCGTGTGATTCTCGAAATCTTCGGAAAGCAACTGCCAGTTTCCGTTCGTGTCCATTTTATAAACTGTGATTTTGATGCTTTTATGTTTGATTCTTTCTGTGACAATTTTGATTTTTGAATTAACTCGTTGGGAAATGAAATCAGATATGTTTTGACAGAAGTCAAGGCGTGATTTAAAATCCCACTCTTGCCACGAATACTCATCATCAAGCGAAGCGTAAATGAACTTTTGTTTATTATATTTTTGCAATTCCAGCGTTAGGTACAATTCCGGTCTATCCAGATTTCCGGAAAAAGCAACTGCAGTATCATCAGAAGGAAACCGAACACATTTTTGTACGCAGGACTTTTCAAAAACCATACGAATGATATCTTCTAAGCATTGAATAATTTCTTGATGTTGTTCATCCGTTACTCTGGTTGAATGAAACATTTTTATAAAGGCCATATTGACGCTCCTTTACCGGCTGACTTTGCTCGTTTTGGCTTCTTACCCTCATAAATAAGACATAAAATCAAGCCCGGAAATTTCTTTTATCTTTAATAAATTCTTTTTCTTGCACCCATCAGAAGTTTTTTGTAGCCGAGGTTTGAATAACGTTATTTTCGGTAAACACTAAACCTTCCTCTTGAATGTTTTCTGCAAGTGAATTTCTTTCAATTTCTCTATTGCCAAAACCGGATCCATTGTGTGAAACATCATAAAATTGCGTTTCATTATTTCTACCGAAGCCTGACGCAGAATCCTTAAACTATCCTCACCGGTGTAAAAATGCCAGTAGCGGTAGATATATCCTATCCAATAAAGTATGTCTTTTTGGTAAACTTCGCCCATCCCGGGAAAGGTGCCATGCAAATCGGAAAGTATCTCTTCAAGCAAGTATTCTTCACCCATCCACTGCGCGCGGTTATATCGTGAATCAAGTTCCTTTGCTACATCGGATGTCATAAATGCACGAATAAACGCTGCACTTGGCAATGATTTTTCACCGGAAAGCTCAAACAATCGACCTTGTATGTCACATAGTTTCAATTCAAGTTCATCCATCATTTTTCTCCATTCTTAGCACGGTCTAAAAGTTCATCAAAGAACAGACCTTCTCGACGGTAATTCTTACAAATATCGGTTGCCATAGAGATACCTCTTGCACGGTTACTTTCGGCAACGTCTTTTATAAACAGTCGCTCAAGATAGGATATTTCAATTTCTTTTTCAATACGGACTGCTTTGCATCCTTTTACCGAAATAGCAACATACTGTTTTCCGAGTTGAAGTGCCGAAAGGCTATTAACCAAAGCGGCGTCTGTAATATTACCTACAAAGAAGTTGTCAATCACATAAAACATTCTGTCGTTTGCAATGCTGCCAATAATAACATCTTTTCCCGACATCATTCCACGATACTTTTCATATAGTGCGGTTTCGTGTATCTTTTCCATTTTCCCGCGATGAAAAGCAACAAGCATAGCCCAGTTGATATCCGCAGGAACCTCTAAAGTTGCTAATTTGTTTAGTTCTATTGATACAAGATACAATTTAGATTTTTCATAATCGCAAATAAGCGTAAGTGCCTGACTTACCTCCGTTCCCATATAAAACCCTTTACCAAAGTCGCACTGCGGGCGGCTCTTTGGCTCTATTTTTCCCTGAATACCGGATTTAGAACCGTGATAGAGTAAAACACGCCCGGAAGTCAGTTTCATGGCATCAGCAGTTGTTTTGATTTTCTCAAGAGTGAAATCATATACGGGAACATCGTTGTCTTTACAAATCTCATATATTTTAGTTTGTGCCAATTTGTTGGGAATAGCCCGACCGTTTTCCCAACGGTTTACCGTAGCAAACGTAACATTCAGATGTTCCGCAAAGTCAGTTTGACTCATGTTCAGATAATTTCTGATTTGTTTAAGCAAAGCTTCCATAATTGCGCCTCAAATATAACATTATTTACATTTAGAATTGTATCATATGTTATATGATTTGTCAAGATTACCGCCAATATATTTATAAAGTATACGGCGAAAATTTTTCTTCACCGCACACGTTATCAACATATTCCCCGTTTCTTTTAAATAAGTCTATAATTTTGAACTGTTCTACAATTAAATACGGAGAAAAATTAAATTTTCTACAAAAAATAAAAAAGACTGTAACCGACCCATATATTTTTTATTTAAAAAAATTTATCTCACAATATATTTTATTATATCTTTAGCCACTCTCTCTTTTCTAAAAAACAATAAAACATTTTTCGAAACCAAATTATTAACATAATTTCATTTTAAATTCAAGCAAAACGGTGATGCTAAATAATCCGAGTTATTATAAAGATTATGCTCAGGCGCGTTACTGTAACCTAAAGTTATTTTTATTGGAGCCTCATTTGAGTTCCAAAATATCTTTAATTTATTTTCTATAATTGCATAATTTATAGGCAATGGCTTATCTTCTTCATTATAAGCATAAAAATCATATAAACTATCACCCTTTATGTGTAAACCACCAGCATGAGAAAAAATAAGCTTGACACCGTTTTCAATCAAGTTATAACCTTCTAAAACAGGTAGTATTCTATATCTTCACCCAACTGAACATTCCTTACAGCATTTGCTAAAGCCTGCGATACCTTTTTCATTTTTTGGTGATGAATCTCTTCGCTTTCGTCTGTATCAACAAGGGTTACAAGATAAACATTTTCGATTGTTTTCGAAGCCGACTCCTGATTGCTTCTTATAATCTGCCATGATGCCACATCAGAAGGCTCATTATAAGGCATTAACTGAACACAGTAAAAAGGCAGATTGCAATTCCAAAGCTCACGCCAATTCTTAATCATTACTTCAAGCATTTTCGCGTAATGAACAGCTTCGTTATAACAGCGGTTACTCTCACCCTGATATATCAGCCTTTTGGAGCTTACAGTCTGCCGCGATTTTAAATGCAACACCGTGATTATAAACCGAACCGTTTTCGTGTCCACCGGGAATGAAATATGCCATTCTGCCAATATGAAAATCCTTTTCACCATAGGCGGGTGCACACTGCGTATAACCGTAATCGCATTTGAGTTTAAATCCATAGACGACAGTTCAATGTTTGCCGGTATAAGGTCAACACCCTCAGCTTGGTGGATAATGCCCTCATCTGGTTCGATTTCTTCATCGTTTATGATTTTCTTCATAAGAGTTGCTATGGTTGTATCTATCTCATCGTTATTCGGATATCCACAGCAGATCGTCAAGTCGCCCTGGGGGGCACAATCAATCAGGGCTACTCTCTTACCCATTCTGGCAAGACCGACTCCAAGATTAAATGTTGTAGTGGTTTTACCAACGCCACCTTTTTGATTTACTACAGCGATTACTTTACATGACATTTCAGTTTCCTCCTTCATAATTTATTTAGCCGGATTTCTGATTCCGACTATGTAAAAATAAACGAAAAAAGACCGTATCTTCTGATTAGTAAATAATCAAAAAACACGGTCTTGATATGTTGTTTTCTTATTAAAATCTATACAGTCGTAAGTTCGAGTCCTACAAGTCCTTAAAGGGGTGCAAAAAAAGTAAGTCCTAATTTTTTGCCCTAAAACGACGAAAAACCCTGATAAAATCAGGGTTTTTCGAGGGGGGTTCTATTTCGTCACCCCGAGATGGCGCCCCAAACAGGACTCGAACCTGTGACACTGCGGTTAACAGCCGCATGCTCTACCG
>CAJOQU010000062.1 GCA_905236975.1 uncultured Clostridia bacterium | reverse complement strand
GTTACATCCCGCCCGGTGCCGACGATCTCGGCGTAAAGGGAAAGTTCGGCGTCCAACGCAGCCGCTTTTTCGTAAAGACCCTCCAACGTGTAGACCCCGGTCACGGTACCGATAAAGGCCTTGGTTTTCGCCGTTCCCGAGAAGGAAAGCGGCACATCCAACGCCTGCCAGGGAAGCAGTTGTTCCCGACCGGTATTCAGGCGGACGATCTCGGCCTTTTGTTCGGCGATATCGCGGTCAAGCTCCAACACATCGCCCGCGGCGGTAAGGGCGCTTTTGACCGTATCCTTTTTTAAATAAAATTCATCCTGCCGCACCGTGCGCGGACCCGAAAACATGCCCATCAGGCCTTTTTTTTCGGGGCTTCGCGCCTGTAAAACGGCAAGTGCTTTTTCGCAAAGCTCCACACTGCGCAGATAAGCCTCCGACTTTGCAGAGGTGTCATTCCGGAAATACCCATCGGGCAGAGCGGCGGTTTCTTCCTCCTCGGCGGCGGAATCGATATCCATGACCGCCATTTCCTGCAATTTTTTGATAATCAGCTTGCGCTGTTCGGCCGGTGCGTAAATGCTGACCAGCTTACTTTTTAATTTTGCCAAACCATTTCACCACACTTTACTATTTTGGCAAAGGTCAGGCATGGCGGGGTTCGCCCTTGGCCTAACCATCCTATATGCGGTAATTTCGTGAAAATCAGGACCCCAACAGGCCGATCACCTGTTCTACGGCCGCCGATTTGTTTTGACGATAGCGCTCATGCAATGCTTTTTGGATTTCCTCAGCTTGCCGCACCGCCTCGTCATGCTCCTGCCCGACCGTGGCCTCAGCCGTTTCCATGACGATCTTCGCCTTTTCACGCGCCTCGGCCAATATGCCGTCCGCCTCGGTCTTTGCCAGGCTTTTTGCCTGTTCCTCGCGATCTTTGGCCTTTTTTTCGGCCTCTGTTAAGATTTGTTCGGCTCTTTTTTCGGCCGCTACAATCTCATCCGCCATTTTTCTTGCCAAATGATACACCTCCGTTTTGAGCTTGGGATCGTCTTTCGTTTTTGCCTGCGGGCAAGCCCGATTGCCGCTCATTTCATGCTTAGGTAATATTTTACACGATTTCACCGCAAAAGTAAACCATATTTTTTAAAATTTATCGCGGTTTTCACAGACAATCTCCCTACTTTGTCTAAAAAAACTGACAAACATTTACGCCGATGACGAGTTGACCCGCTCGCCGCGCAAGTTTTGGTACATGACCAAAACCAAAAAACAGGGTTCCTGACAGACTGAACGCGCCCCCCCGCTTTTCAGGTGAGGCGCGTTTTTAATTGTGTTACAGAACCGACAAAACAAACCCGAAATCAATGGTTTTTTCGTCCAGACGATAGCGTGTATCCAGCGCCGGGCCGCAGGAATTGCTGCCAATGCCGGACACCTTATAATCCACCCGCACATGGGTAAAGGGCGACGGCTCCAACTCATCGGTGTGTTCGGCGCGGGTCAATTGCTCCACACTGTGGTGCAAAACACTGATCTCCATGGTTTGATCGGCTTCAAACCGCAGATTTTCCGCCAGCTCTAACGCGCGGCAATCGGTATGGTTACCATGCTCCTGCGGGCGCACATAGGGAACGTATTCCCGATCAGCCGAGGAGGAATGCCACGCCACCACGCCATGGCGGCGCATATCCGCATAGCTTTCGGTCGGTCCGTTGCCGAAATAACGAAATTCCTGCCGGTCATAAGGAAGCCGGAAGGCAAAGCCCAGCCTTGGCAGCCACACCACGTTTTCACGAATTTTGCCGCCAAGGGCAACCGAAACCGAGCCGTCCTCAAAAAACGAATAGGTCAGGGTGTACCGGAAAAACGGCGCGCGGGAGACTCCGGCGGCCGAGCCGGTAACGATCGCCCGGTTGCCCTCGATCCGGCAGTCGTACACCTTGTGGAACACGCAGTCAAAATTCTCACCCTGCCAAATGGTACTGCGATCCCAGAGAGCTTTTATCCCTTTATCGTTATCCGTAGGTGCGCGGAAATACGAAAGGGTGACCGGCGCGGCCAACAGCTCCTCGCTGTTTTTGCGAATCGAGGTGAAAAATCCGGTTTGTTTGGAAAGGGTAAAGGCAAAGCCGTCGCCCTTTGCGGTCACGGTGAAGGCGTCCTCCTGTAAAGCCAGCGGTGCGGCGCCGATGGGCTTTTGGCGAGGCAGCGCGATCTCCTCCTGCAAGCAACCGCATAAAAAGCCGGTGCCATCGGTCATCTTTACGGTAATAAAGCAGCCAAGCCGACAGGTTGCGGGCAGTGCGGCGGCGGGCATTACGGTAAAGCTTTCGCCCGGAGCGGTATTGACCTTAACGATGCGGTTTTCCACCGTTTCGCCGTCTACCGTGATCTCATATTCAAAGGAATACCCGTCAAACGAGGTAAAATCAAAGCAGTTTTGCACCGTCAGTTTCCCGTCCTGCCATGCAATGCGGAAGGGAGCATACGCGGTCTTGATCTCCAGCGTTCCGGGCTTGAAGGTGCGGTCGGCAAAAACCATGCCGTCACAGCAGAAATTGCCGTCGTGCGTGCGCTCACCCGGAAAATCGCCGCCGTAACGCTGTACGCCGTCCTGCATAACCACATGATCGGCCCATTCCCAAATACAGCCGCCGATCAGTTTTTTATGGCGGCGAATCGTTTTCCAATAATCCCAAATGCTGCCCGGTCCGTTGCCCATGGCGTGCGCATATTCGCACAAAAATACCGGTCGGTTCATGGCGGGATCGACCGCCCATTTTTCAAGCGATTCGAGTGCGGGATACATTCTTGAATAAACATCCGGCTCTAAACTGCCGGCGCTTGACGCGTCTTCACAATGGGTTAAACGCTGATCGTCGCGCTCTTTCAGCCAATCCATCATCTTTTTTTGATTGCGGCCGTAACCGCTTTCGTTGCCGGTCGACCACATGATGATGCTGGGATGGATCTTATCCCGCTCATAGGCGCGTTCCATGCGTTCCAAAAATTCTTTTTCCCACAACGGATCGTCGCAAGGCCATTCGCCGCTTTCCACATCATACCCATAAGACACGTTGGCGTAGCGGCGCAAAAAGCCATGAGTCTCAAGATCGGTCTCTAAAATCACATAAAAGCCCAGCTCGTCGCACAAATCAAGCATAACGGGCGACGGCGGATAATGCGAAGTGCGGATGGTATTGATATTGCAGGCCTTCATGCGTTTAAGATCGGCCAGCAGATCCTCTTCGGTCATGGTCCACCCGGTCAGGGGGTTGGTATCGTGGTGGTTGACCCCCTTCAGTTTGACCGGTTTGCCGTTGATCAGCAACTCCTGTTCGGGCGAAACGGCGATGGTGCGAAAGCCGATTTTGCGGGTAATGATCTCGCCCGCGGCGTAGAATTTTACGGTGTACAAATGCGGCGTTTCGGCCGTCCAACGTTTCGGTTCGCTTACCGTAAATTCAGTCATGCGCTCCGCGCTTTGTGTGCCAAGCAGTTCTTCACCGTCGTACAACTCGGCGGTAAAGGGAGCATCGGCCATGCAGATAATGCGATTTTCCTCGGTTCGAAGGTCGATATCCACCAAATGTCCCTGCGGACGCGACAACACATAAACGTCCCGAAAGATGCCGTTGTAACGAAAGGCGTCCTGATCCTCTAAATAACTGCCGCAGCACCATTTCCGCACCGCAACGCGCACCGTGTTGGTTCCCGAACGAACGGCCGGGCCGATATCAAATTCCGCGAAAAGGTGACTGCCCTGCGTAAAGCCGATATAACTTCCATTCACAAACACCTCGGCATACGAGGAGACCCCCTCCAATACCAGTGTGGTATCACGGGCGCCGTCCTCAAGCACAAAGCTGCGTTCATACACCCCCATGGGGTTCACATCCGGCACCACAGGCGGGTCACAGGGAAAAGGGTAATTGATATTGGTATAGTTGGGGTGTTCATACCCCTGCGTCTGCCAACAGGAAGGCACGGGAATGCTTTGCCATTCTTGAATATCCCCCGCCAGATCGCCGTTTTCAAAAAAGGCAAACCGCCATTCGCCGTTCAGGGGGATCATGCGCGCCTCCCCTTCCGGGATATACCAACTGCGCGGTTTCAAACGGTTTTCAGAGGTTTTTTGCGGGTCTTCATACTTTCGTATCATACACGGTTGCTCCTAAATGTAAGGTTTCACACGGCAAGAACAGGGCGATTTTCAGAATTGCCGACTCTAAGCGGGTGTGATCAGAAGGTTTCCTGCTAAAAAACAGCCGGAATGCAGCAAGCTGACGGAGTAGACCCATCACGCCTGACATTCCGACGAGTATATCATTTTTAATTGGTTTTGACCGGAAGGATTACATGCTTGATCTTGACCAAAAACGGCAGCAGCGCCTTTTTCCAGGCATAGCGAAGCGGATAACTGACGCGGTTCAAAAAAACATACGCTTTATAAGCGCGGCTCTTTTCGCAGTCATAATATTTACCGTCGCGATAAAATGCTTTCAATACGCCGATGACCCAATCCTTGGGAACCCGTTCCTTTCGGAACAGATTATCGCCGCGGATCACATAATAGTCGCTTTTTACCTTTAGAATGCGGTGCAGAATCAGCTTACCCGACGGCAGACGATACAGGGGGACCTGATGCCTTTTTAAATCGCCGGATTCGGACCCAACCACAATCATATCCTGCCGGTGGCGCAGCATCGGCCACATGCTGGTGCCCGAGGTGCTGCACATGATCTCACCCTGTTCATGCAGAAGCGCTTCCAGGTTAGAGCCATCAATCATTCCGCCACTTCCGCCTTGACCAGTTCGGCTACAAAATCTTTTACCGTGGCGCGAACTTCTTCTTCGGTCGAGTCGTCATAAGCCTCTAACATAGCAGCCACGATCTCATCCTCAGTAACATCGTCCTTCAGCATGTTAAAGATAAAAGCGCCAATATCATTCATTTTGATAAAGCCGTTAAACTTCGTCATATCCTCGCCCACCGCGACGGCCACGATTTTATCAGCCACTTCATTGGTTACAAAATGATACTTCAGTTTCATGCCTCACCATCTCCAAAAAATTCATTTTCGTATCCATTTTACACCATTTTCATAGCCTTGTCAATCTTTAAATTCGATTCAGGCGGCGTCAGACAAGATCCACAGACAACCATTTTGCTGTAAACGGCAAAAGGCCACCCCGATTAACGGGGCAGCCGGATTTAAAAAGGAAAATCAGGTTTGATGTTTCTTATTCAAAAATTTTCTTTGCCGAATAGCCGATTGCCAGTGCGCTGATCATGGCAAGCAACGCAACGCCCGCGGTTTGGGCGCCGGTTTTAGGAGAAGTGGCGCCGGGTTTGCTCTCGCCGGGTTTGGCGGCAGCGCCTTTATCAGACACCAACGCAAACGCGCCAAGCTCGGGGAATTCGGCTTTCATCACGCCATTCGCCAACGAACTGGGTTTGATGGTAATGATGCTGCCGTCTGATTTCCGGAACAGGATGTAGTTGTGATCCGATGAAGAAATGCCCGAAACATTGAACGAAACGGTGATCGGGAAGGAAGGATCGCCCGTACCGGTGATGATTACTTCCGCAATATCCACAATGTTAAGATTGTCGTTCTTTTCGGTCTCCTGAAGATCTTCTAAAGCATCTTCAAAGTCGCTTTCATCGACATCCGAAGGGGTAATGACCGTAATGTTATAGGAGTCGCCATTGCCGTCTACCGCTGTTGCGGCAGAGCCGATGATGCCTTCCCTTTCCGGAGAAACTGCCGGAGAAGCCGCCGAGATTACCATGGCGGAAGCGGTTACCGCCAATGCCAATGTGAGTAAAAATACCAGTGTCTTTTTCATTTTGATTTTTCCTTTCAAAATTATTGTTTTTTATAAAATACATCTAAAAGCAATAAATACAACTGATCTTCATCTACCTTGAAGGTCTCATAAAAACCGTCAAACCCGGCGGTCCCCTGAATACTTCGCAGTTGAACATCGGCATTCAGCGCCTCAGATGCAAGATACGCAGCACTGGTTGCGTTTACATCCGTTACGGTTTTTGACGCAACCTCTTTATAAATCTTCACGGGCAATGACAGGTCTTTTTGCGTGGCCGCCTTCGCCTGTGTAATAAAGCTGAGTAAAAAACTTTTTTGCCGTTCTAAGCGCGGTTGATTGCTCTCGTGCCGGAAGCGCAGGTAAGGCAGAGCCTTTTCACCCGTTACTACCACCTTTGCGCCTTTTCGCATGGCCGCACTGACGGTCGTCATGTCTTCATCGATTGTGACCGGCACGCCGCCGACCGCATTGATGATCTGCTCTACCGCATCCATATATACCGTGTAGTAACCGCCGATCGGCACCCCGTAAAGCAGGTTGGAGACGGCCTTGACCGTAAGGTCGGAGGATTGCCGTGCATCTTTCCCGTAGGTGTAGGCCAGGCAAATCTGTTCTTTATCGGTTGAAAGATAGCGGTTGTTGATATCGTAAACATCCACCTGTGTTATGGTGTTGCGGGAAATAGCAAGGATATTGACATGATGCGTTGTTGTATCCAGCGAGAAAAGGTACAGTGCGTCCGCCTGATGGCTGTTGGTGACCTGATCGCTGGTGCGGTCGACCCCGATCAACAAAATGTTGATGAGTTCGTCGTTGTAATGATAAGCCTCCCCGTTGTAGAACGCGTCCGCGTCTTCGGGGATCGAATCCGTTCCGATGGCCGGGAGCTTGGCATCGTCACCTTTGAGCTTGTTCCGCAGTTTGATTTCGCCGACCTTGAGCACAACAAAGTAGGCGGCGACCCCCACGATCACAAGAATCAATAGAACAACCAAAACCACGATCAGCTTTTTATGCTTACGCGTCTTGGCGTGATTCTGCGACGGTTCAGGCGTTGGGCTATCGGGTAAAATTTCCCTGGCTGTCATATATCAATACTCCATGAACCAAATAACGATTGTTGCCGGTGGCCGTGCAGGTGGAAAGCGTGATGATTTTATCTTCCTCGGTCACGGCAAGACTTCCATCGTAATAGGAACTCATGCCCCGCATATTGGCGATCATGTCCAGATAAGCGATCCGTTCGTCACGATTTGAAAAATCATAGGCGTACAGGATATGACGGTCATCCCACACATAGGCGGCGAAAACTTCGTAGGTCATGATGCGGCCGGGCATGTAGATGTTGATGCGCTTATGGTCGGCAAGGAAGCTTTTGTTTTTGTACTTCCATAGGGTGCCGAACATGGTGCCGTCTACCGTGTTATGGCCGTAAATGATGGTATTGAAGTCACTGAAATCGGCACTGTTATAGGTCTCGGTAAAAATGCAGCCGTAACGACCGGTTTCACCCGTGACGATATGATTTAAATAGTATGCGTTATCTTCCTCACGGCGAAGAATGGGGTAATCAATCACGGTGTCGGGGATGTTGAGCCAAGCGTAAACATCGGGATTGACGCGCTTGAGTTCAACAAAATCGACCGGCGTTTCCACATAATCAACCGCAGCGCCGGAGGAGCTGTCGCTCCATGGCGCGATGACCCTGTTTCGCAAATCATCCATTTTACCCCGATGAATCCGCAAAACCACAAAGTAGGCCAAGCAGCTTAAACAACATAAAACCGCAATAATAAAAACAATGACCCAAACCCTTTTTTTCTTTTGCGACTCCGTTGTGATGCACTCCGTCTTCTCATAAAATGATAAACCGAACCTATTGTATGATGATTATACTATATAAATTTTGAAAAGTCAAGGGGGAAAAGCACAAAAATATTGCCAAATACCGCCTTAAAATGCAGTTAAAAACAGCTTGCCCCGGTGATGTCGGAGCAAGCTGTGATCAATTAGCAGCAGTCATCAGATGACACGCACCCTGATAACGCCTTCGATGGCCTCGATCTCACCCGCAACGGCCGAAACGTCCGCCTTGCCGATATCAAGCATTGTGTAAGCGTAATCTCCGCGGGATTTATTCAGCAAATTTTCAATGTTCACATTGTCGTTTGCAAAAATACCGGTGATGGCCGTGAGCATATTCGGAATGTTTTTATGAATCACGCATACCCGGTTTTCACCGCTTCGCGGCATGGTGATTTCAGGCAGATTGACCGAGTTGACGATATTTCCGTTTTCGATGTAGTCGATCAGCTCTCTTGCCGCCATACCCGCACAGTTATCCTCCGATTCGGGGGTGGATGCGCCCAGGTGCGGAATGGCGATCACGCCGTCAACCCCCAGCACATCGTCCGACGGGAAGTCGGTCACATAGGCCGCCACCTTGCCCGATTCCAGCGCCGCTTTGAGGGCGTCGTTATCCACCAGGCCGCCGCGCGCAAAGTTCAAAATACGCACACCGTTCTTCATTTTGGCGATGGACTCGGCGTTTACCAAATTTTTGGTGGAATCCGTCAGCGGTACATGGATGGTGATATAATCGCATTTTTCGAAAATTTCGTTGATATCAAAAATATGAATGGCATTATGGGTCAGGTTCCAGGCCGATTTGACCGAAAGATACGGGTCGTAGCCATAAACCGTCATACCCAGCGAATTGGCCGCGTTCGCCACCATAACGCCGATGGCGCCAAGGCCGATCACACCAAGCGACTTGCCCTTGATTTCGGGACCCGCGAAAGCGCCCTTGCCTTTTTCGACCATTTTGCCGACTTCCGCGCCGTTGCCCTTTAAGGTTTTGGCCCATTCGATCCCCGAGATCACGCGGCGCGAGCTAATGAGCAACCCCGCGATCACCAGCTCCTTCACGGCGTTGGCGTTGGCGCCGGGCGTGTTGAAAACCACAATGCCCTGCTCAGAGCAGCGATCAATCGGAATGTTATTGGTGCCGGCGCCTGCACGGGCAATCGCCTTTAATTCGGCGGGAAATTCGGTCTCATGCAGAGAGGCCGAACGCACGATGGCGCCGTCGGGATTATCAACCTCGTCGCCGATGGTGTATTTCTCGTCAAACTCCTGCAAACCGATTTTGGAAATCTTGTTATAGGTCTTGATTTTATACATTACGCGTTTTCCTCCTCAAACTTCTTCATAAACGCAACCAGCTTTTCCACGCCTTCAATGGGCATGGCGTTGTAGATGGAGGCGCGCATGCCGCCGACCGAACGATGACCCTTAATGTTCACAAACCCGGCCTTTTTGGCCTCGGCCACAAACTTGGCGTCCAACTCGTCGCTGCCGGTCACAAACGGCACGTTCATAAGGGAGCGATCCTCCGGCACGACCGTACCCTTGAACAGCTTGCTTTGATCCAAAAAGTCATACAAAATCTGGGCTTTCTTTTCGTTGTGCTGTTTCATGGCCTCCAGGCCGCCCATTTTCTTGATCCATTTGAAGACCAGCCCGGCAATATAGATGGTGTAGCAGGGCGGGGTATTAAACATGGAGTCATTATCGGCATGGGTCTGGTAATTCAGCATGGTGGGGGTAATATCCATCGCGTTGCCGATCAGGTCTTTGCGAATGATGACGATGGTCACGCCTGCGGGCGCCACGTTCTTCTGCGCACCGGCGTAGAGCACGCCGAACTTGGTCACATCAATCGGTTCCGACAAAATGCAGCTGGAAATATCCGCCACCAGCGGAATATCCCCCACATCGGGCAGCTCGTGATATTTGGTGCCGTAAATGGTGTTATTCATGCAAATATGCACATAATCGGCCTCGGGATCAAAGTCGGCACGGGTGGTTTTGGGGATGTAGGAATAGGTCTTATCCGCCGAAGAAGCCACTGCGCGCGCCGCGCCGTAACGGGCGGCCTCTTTATAAGCCTTGTTGGCCCACTGGCCGGTGATCAAATAATCGGCTTTGTGATTTTTGTTCATCAGGTTCAGCGGCACCATGGCAAACTGGGTGGAAGCGCCGCCCTGTAAGAACAAAACGGCATAATCATCCGGAATGTTCATGATATCCCGCAGATCAGCCTCTGCTTGCTTGATAATAGCGTCATACTCCTTGGAGCGGTGCGACATTTCCATAACCGATTGGCCGCTGTCGCCGTACTCCAGCATTTCGGCTGCCGCAGTCTTTAAAACCTCTTCGGGCAGCATGGAAGGACCTGCGCTGAAATTGTAAACTCTTGACATGTTAAACTACCTCCGATTTGTTGTTTGTAAGGCGGTGTTTGACAACTGTTCGGATTTTCGCTGCCGCGGGCTTGCTTTCGCCGATCCCCCGATCTTGCAAAGCTTTCACCGCACCTTTTGGTGCAAAGCCGAATATCTCCCGGTTTGCCTTGGGATCGCCCGCTGTTTTTGGGAGGATCCATCGGTTCGACAAAAAATCCGTTTTGCCGCCTTTTCAGGTTCGCAACCTATTATATTCGATTCCGCTCGCTTTGTCAATAGGTTTGTTAAAAAAATAACAATATTTTTTAAAAATTTTTTCCCAACCGCAAATATTTCGTTATTTTTTTAACAAACGTCCTCGTTTTCCCTTTTTTCAAAAAACAAAAAAGTCCCCGGAGCACACGCAACAACAAACCATTTTATTGACAGACTAAAACCAAGCGCTTCCGACAGTACTGCGAAAGTGCTTGGCTATTGTTATTTTCGGTTTCCGATCATTCGGCCGGTTCAGCGTGGCGGGGTTCCGCTCTCGTCAGTCTGATCCAAGCCTATCCTGCTTTTTTCAGTTCCTCTAAGATATGCAATGAATCTTCATAAGCGCTTTGGGCGGTTTTCTTTTTGGCAACAACCGTGTCCTCCAATCGGCGGCAGGAAATCCGCAGCCCCTCAGGCAGGTCACCGAAGGTCTCGGATCGGGTGGCGGCATAAAAGCCTTCGCCAAGCGGGTACGGCTCGCCTTCAAAGATCTCCGTGTCTGACAGCCCGGCTAAATACGCGTAAGATTCCTCATCGGTAATAAACAACAGCGCGTTTTCATCGGCGGCAAGCATGGCCTGTAATTTGGTCATCATGGTGTAGGCATACTGGGTATCGTTCTGCCCTTTTTCATAACTGCAATTGACTACCTGCACATGCACCTCGCCGTCGCCGTTCAAGTCGTTGGCGAATTGCTCTATATACGCGGCAATACCGCCGGTTTGTTCGTCCAACACCGCATGATAGGTGAAATAGACCACCTCCAGATCATACTTCACGCGCGAAGCGCACTGTACGATCATAACGGTCATAAAAATCGTCAGCGCGGCAATTGCGATCACATGCCATTTATATTGAAACCAAAAGTTGGCCATTTTTTCTTTCGGCGTTTTGGGCAGAATGGCAACCTCGCTGGGCTTGGGGGGCGCTTCCATTTCGCCGTGCTGCATTTTTTTAAGGGCTAAAAAATCCTCCCGCGCTTTGCGTTGTTCTTCTAAAATTTCGTTTGTTTTTTTATTGGCCATGGCGGTCACTCCACGAACTTTTTTTATAGTGTACCACGAATACGCCCGCTTTTCTTGAACAATTTATGAATAAAAACAACCCCCGTGCGTTGGCACGGGGGCTGTGAAACTTCATCTGACCGTTAAATTTCGGCGAAGTATTTGATGGTGCGCACCATCTGGCTGGTGTAGCTGTTCTCGTTGTCATACCACGAAACAACCTGCACCTGATAGGTGTCGTCATCGATCTTGGTGACCATGGTCTGAGTAGCGTCAAACAGTGAGCCATAGGTGATGCCGATGATATCAGACGATACCAGTTCTTCCTCGGTGTAACCGAAGGAAGCGGAAGAAGCGGCTTTCATGGCGGCGTTGATGCCTTCCACCGTAATGTCTTTGCCCTTTACGACCGCAACCAAAATGGTGGTGGAGCCGGTCGGAACCGGAACACGCTGAGCCGAACCGATCAGCTTGCCGTTGAGCTCCGGAATAACAAGGCCGATCGCCTTGGCAGCGCCGGTAGAGTTGGGAACAATGTTCACCGCGGCGGCACGGGCGCGGCGCAGATCGCCTTTTCTGTGCGGGCCGTCAAGCACCATCTGGTCGCCGGTGAAGGCGTGAACGGTGGTCATGATACCGCTTTGAATGGGCGCATACTTGTTGAGCGCATTGGCCATGGGAGCCAGGCAGTTGGTGGTGCAGGAAGCAGCCGAAATGATCTTGTCCTCGGCGGTCAGGGTGTTTTCATTTACGCTGAAAACGATGGTGGGCAGATCTTTGCCCGCGGGAGCCGAGATAACGACCTTTTTGGCGCCGGCGTCAATATGAGCTTGTGCCTTTTCTTTTGAGGTGTAGAAGCCGGTGCATTCCAGCACAACGTCTACGCCGATTTCGCCCCAGGGCAGATCGGCAGCATTCTTTTCGGCATAGATCTTGATGGTCTTGCCGTCGACAGTGATGCTGTCTTCCCCGGCGGATACGGTGTCCGCCAAGGCGTAACGACCCTGTGCGGAATCGTACTTCAGAAGATGAGCGAGCATTTTGGGGCTGGTCAGATCGTTGATGGCAACGATCTCATAGCCTTCCGCGCCGAACATCTGGCGGAAAGCAAGGCGGCCGATGCGGCCGAAACCATTGATAGCAACTTTTACCATTAGAAAAAACCTCCTAATTTTTTTCCTTACTATTGTAAACCATTTTTTTCAGATTTTCAAGCGGTTTGTTTAATGTTTAACAATTTCTTTTATTTTTTATAACCTTTGGCATAATAACGATGTGCATGGGGGAAACAATATGATATTTTTACCAAAAAAATCCGAACGAACCCTCGCCGCGCTCCGTTTGTATGTGCAAAAATCCATCCTCAAACGGGGCGTGTGCGAAAAAAATATAACGCAATTGAAAAAAATCTACCTGACCGAGGCCATCGTCTTAAAAGAGGAGCGCGACACGGTTGACGCCGTCCGTCTTGCCGATGTGCTGTTGGGCGCCTCGCTGTTGTTGCTGTACCAACGCGGCGTTCGGGTGACCCTTTCTTTTACGGGACAGGGAGTGTACCGCTTAAACAAGCGTCTGTACAGCGCGGTTCTGCTGCTTTTGATCGGCGAGATGACCGATGGCGGGGTTATCCGCCTTTGTGCCGGGCAAGCGCACATTGCCCTCCGGGTCGATCGTCTTGCCGCGGCCGACCGCCTGCTGCCGCCGCTGCGCGCCCTGAACGGCTTTCTTCTGAAGGAGCGCACAAGCGGCCGCGCAGTGGTGGTCATTCCCGCCGAAAGAAGCGATCAAACCCCTGATCCCATTGAAAATGAATGGGTCTATTTGGCCGACCGCTTTTCGGTCGTGAATGTTTTTTTGGGCGGTGCGCAAAATGCCGAAGCATAGGCCAACGAGCCGCGGTATTGAACGCTTGACGAAACAAAATCACCGGCACCCCTCTGACTGAAATGCACCCCTTTTTCGGCCGATTATGCGTAAAACAAGCCGCCCGAAAGGGAGCCAAACATATGGCTGCACCCGGGGGCGGCTTTTTGGCGGTTAACGGTTACCTTGGACAAGTTCCAAGAGGGTCAATCCCTTTCGTAATTTGTTTTGTGTCGTTTTTTATTTGGCTCTATACAGTACCCATTCTTTTACATTGGATACATTTGTTTGCCCAGTAGGATTGGTCGTGGACTCTTTGCTTTCAACCTTCTTAAAGTAGTAAGTGTAGATCAAAGAGCGGTCACGATAACGGTATTGGGTCTTATACGATGCGACTTCCTGCGTGGTATATGGGTCGTCAGCGTATACAAACATATATTTTCCGCTTCCATGATGGTTAGTCCACTTGTATTTTGTCAAAGGCACCGAAGCACCTTCAGTTGTTGTTGATAATGCTTTTTCAAAGGTAACCGTATATCTGTTAGGGTAGCTGTTTGACTTGGTGTAACTGGTATCTCCATTAGTTTCCGCTTTGGAATAATAGTAGTAGTGATAAATCGTCTTATAGGAAGCGGCTACCTGCTGTGTCTCAACCTCTCTCGAATCACTCTTGGTGTATACGGTATCAGACCAAGCGCTCCAAGATCCATACGCACCCCACGCGGATGTTGTGTTGTATAGAGTCCATCCGCTCATCGTTGATGACGATGATGTTGTATAAGAGGTCAAATCATATGAATACTTGCGGTTCGTAATTTGTGCTCCGGACGGTGCATTTGATGCAAGTACCCAACCTAACACAGGATTAAGTTCAGCCGTTGCATAAATATCCGATGCCGTTACATTCCCGGTTACGGTAATAGAGGTTTTTCCGCTTGTTTTTATGGTGTAGTAATCTGCCTTCGTATAGGTTATACTGAGCACATCACCATAGTATATGGCTGTACCGCTACTAATTGTACCGGTTGCGGCTCCTTTGTTAGGCGAACTCGTGCGTTTTACGGTTATGGTATAGCCAGTTCCGGTGTTCCAATTTGCCGTATACGCTTTAACATTCCAGTGAGCATATAGAGTAATATCATTGGCTGTTGTAAATGTTGTGCTTGAACTAACTTTAGTGCCACCTGACGATGCCGTATACCAACCATCAAAGTCAAAGCCCGTTCTTGTCGGAGTTGGCAGGTTGCCAATGGGGCTACTGTTAGGAACTCTCCTGGAAGGCTCTGTACAACTTGCGCCTGATGCATTTACGTTGAAATTCAGCGTATAGGAATTAAGCAAGTTGTCGAAAGTGTCACTGTCGATTTGCTCGTACTGATTGTATTGGAGATGATCTTTCCCGGTGATATCTCCACAAACCAGTATCTTGTCGGACACAATCAACTTTCCTTCGACATTCTCGTTTGAATCATAAAGTGTTGTATTCTTGCAAAGAACAGCATTTACATTATCAGAATTCACAGTAACATTTCCCTGCAAACCTAATTCGGCATTATCATGTGTCAATACAAGACCCAATCCGGCAGATTTGACGGTAACCTGATTCAGGACAACCTTTGCCGAATCGATCTTTAAAGGTATTGCAGCAGTGGAAACAAAGTTCGTTTTGTGAATTCTGGTTTCTGCCGCATTAGATACAATCGAGAAATTATTGTAAGTATCTTTGTATCCGTTGAATGAGAACATTTCCGTTGATGCAGGAATAGTCAATGTGACGCCATTCAATGCGGTTGCGCCATTTTCTATATAACCAACATGAATATCTATGATCTTTGCGCCGGAGTTAACGGCAGCTTTGACAACATTCACATTGGCGGCATTAACGGTTAGTGCTTGAACTCCCTCAAACGCATTGTTTCCAACGCTTGTTACCAAGTTGCAAATACCAAATATGTCCATAGAAGTACATCCACTGAACGCCTTCTGACCTATACTGGTTATTGATCCGCCGATCACCGTTGACAAGGAAGTACATCCTTCAAACGCACTATCGGGTATTTCAGTAATATAATTGGAAAGTATCACAGCTTCTATTTCCGTATTTCCCTTAAACGCATTTGAAGAAATGCCTGTAACTTTTACAACATCGCCGTTACCAACATTCATATATTCCGGTATAACAACAATATTGTCTTCGCTACCTTCGGGACGAGTGTATCCTGTGATAATCCCCGTGTTCTGATTGACTTTGAGTCCTGCTGAATAAGTAGTCAATTCTGCAACATATTCAACAACATCATACGGAATCTCAAAAGGAATTACACCGTTTTGTTGATCGTCATAGCTGGATGAGGAATATGAGTAATCTTTAAATGGATGTGTCACATCGTCCATGATACTGTACGTATAAACAAAGAACGATTGAGACGACATATCATATCCAATTACGCCAAACACGTGAGCGGTACCGGCCTCTATCCATCTGTGGTATCCGGGCTTTGTTGCCTGCGTTGTTGTCCACGTGCTTGTAACGGAATTCATGCTGCTGGTCGAATATGTGACAGAAGAAGAGTATTCGTCTGAATCTGTCTGAACAGAAGTCAAGCCTTGCGAATTACTGGACGATCCGCCATTCGCATAGCTTTGTCCGTACCCATATTTCTTGCTGATTTTTTCAGACAACGCTTTGGAAGTCGACGAACTGGAACTTGTTGAACTGCTTCCGCCGTAAGAAGAACTGTTGTTCCAAGCAGATTTCGTCACAGTCGTATCGCTTGTAACAGAAAGGCCCGTACTCTTCTTAGCAATTTCAAGACCCGCTTGCCAGGATTGGTTGTATTGCTCGGAATAACTCTTACCATTGTCAGTTCCGATGTTTGCACCTACATTCACTGTTGAACCACCCGTTAAAGCGGCTGTTAAGCCATTCCCTGTTGCTGTCGCAGTACCGCTTTGGTTGCCCCCAAGCCCGAAACTACCATTTAATGCAAAATTGCTATGTTCGTTATAGTTTGTTTGACTTGAATGACCTCTGTTTTCAGTAACTTTTCCACCACTTTCCCAACCGGACTGATTGGTCTCTAAATGTGTAGTATCAGTTGAACCGCTTTTCCCCGTGCTGACATTCCAGTTGTTTGTGTCATTTTTCGCTCTTGACTCAGCTTCTTCGGTGGTGATACCATTTTCTTGGCAGGATTCTTCATCAATCGTAATGATATCATTCCAGGTATCTGCCAACGTCCAGCTTGACGACTCTGTTGTAGCGCTTGAAACAGCCCGGGCATATGCCTGCATGTTGGATTCGCTTATTGTTGTTTGATATGTTGCTGTCTCGCTCTGAATAATACCATCACCCGCAATATAGCCGAAATCCTTTATTGTATAAAGGGGAACATTTTCAATCTTGCCGATTTCATAAGCAAAGAGGACAATGTTGTTTTCCTCGTCAATATGAATGACCGGATCATCCAATTTTGGTTTTGCCCATGTCTTATTTCTTTCACTTGTCCAGTTGCCAGACAATGTAATATTTCCTGTTGTGCCAACGGGTAACACATTGTTTTTGACTAATTTTCCGTTTTCATCAGACCAGCCTAAAAAGTAATAGTTACTCAATTTAGGCGTAGGTAAAGTAAGACCGGTATTTACCGTATAAGTATCTTTATCTTTTTCTACAAAAAGACTGGATTTATATTGAACCGTATAAACTATAACTTCCCAATGCGCATACAATTCATAATCTTCCGTGGAAGACGCTTCAATTTTCTTGATCTGTGTCGCATTAGAACTTGCTCCGTCATACCACCCAAGGAAACGGTATCCTGCGGCGGATAGATTCTTTAATGTCAGTCCAGTTTCTTCGTTGTAGCGATCTGGGTTACTATTCTGCAATTGATTGTTTGAAATCAAGGCTTCTAAATAAGAATCGCCGTTTGAAATATCATATGTAATATGGTGTTGACGAGATTGTAAAACAGGCAATTCTTCCTGAGCGACAATTACTGTTCCGCATACTGAGCAATGACTTCCTTCAGTCAATCCGGTTTCAGTATATGTTGCAGGAACAGCAGAATCAACGACTACAGTATGTCCTGTCGCGGGAACAGTTATATCAATAAGTTCATTATTGCCATCTGCATCTCTAAAAAATTTCCCACAGACCGTGCAATGCCAATAGGCGATATTGCCTTCTGCCGTACAGGTAGCTTCCTTCGCCGCAGCGGCCTCCAACTCATGATCGCAAATTTCGCCCGCAGGAACAAGCTCCACGCCGTATCCGCCCGCGATATAGCGCCGAAGCAACACAATATCGGTGGTGTTTACCTTGCCGTCGCCGTTGATATCGGCGGCGTTTTTCACAATGTTGTCATAATACCCGCCGGTCACATATCTTCTCAGAAGCACTATGTCGGTCGCGTTGATGCGGCCGTCATCGTTCAGGTCACCCGGCGTATAATCGATCACCAAAACCGCGCCGCCCGTTACTGCGATCTCTAGCGGTTTCAAATCGCCGTCGATAATGTCTCCATAGGAATAGCTCACGTCAATGCCAAGCTCCTGCCCGACCTGTGCTTGCTCCGCCACGGTAAAGGTGAGGGTGAGCATCACGCCGTCCTTGATATCCTGGGGCTTTAATTGCTGGCCGTCCCATGTGAATTTACAGGGAGAGGTCAGTTCGCCCGGCTTGGTCATGATCAGTGCCGACAGCGCGTCCCCGGCTTTGGCGCCCGTCAGGGTCAGCGCATCGTCAAACGACAAATGGATAGTAGCGCCCAAAATGCCGGGGTTATTCTCGATTTTAAGATTGACATTGACCTCCGCTCCCGCCTTGGCGTAGGTGCTTTTTACATATATTTCACCGGTCTTGGCCGCGTCCGCCGAAACCAACGAAACCGGCAAAGCGGACAACAGCAGCACCGCCGCGAGAAGCAAAGAAAGAATTCTGTTTGCTTTTTTCATACCCGTTACTCCTCGTATAATATATTTGTGAGT
>CAJOQU010000061.1 GCA_905236975.1 uncultured Clostridia bacterium | reverse complement strand
GTTAAAAAAAGTGGCCAGGACCCGGCAGGTCATTTGCGTCACGCATTTGGCGCAAATCGCCGCTATGGCCGACCGCCACCTGTTGATCGAAAAGAACGTGGCAGGCGGTCGCAGCTTTACCGGCGTACAGCCGCTCGGTGAGGAAGAACGCATCCATGAGATCGCGCGCATTATGTCCGGAATCGAACTGACCGAAAATTTATATAACTCCGCAAAGGAGCTTTTAGATAGGAGCAAGACAAATGACGATTTATGATGAACTGGTAGCAAGAGGGCTGATCGCACAGGTCACCGATGAGGAAGAAATCAAAGATCTTATCAACAACGGCAAGGCCACCTTTTATATTGGGTTTGACCCCACGGCCGACAGCCTGCATGTGGGGCATTTTATGGCGCTTTGCTTAATGAAGCGCCTGCAAATGGCGGGCAATCGCCCCATTGCCTTGATCGGCGGGGGAACCGGCTATATCGGTGATCCCTCCGGCAGAACGGATATGCGCTCCATGATGACGCCCGAGCAGATCCAGCACAATTGCGACTGCTTTAAAAAGCAGATGAGCCGCTTTATTGAATTCGGTGAGGGCAAAGCGCAAATGGTCAACAATGCCGATTGGCTGTTGTCGCTGAATTATATCGAGCTTTTGCGCGATGTCGGGGCCTGCTTTTCGGTCAACAACATGCTGCGTGCCGAATGCTATAAACAGCGCATGGAAAAGGGATTATCATTCCTCGAATTTAACTACATGATTATGCAAAGCTATGATTTTTATCACCTTTTCAAAGAATATGACTGCAACATGCAGTTCGGCGGCGACGACCAGTGGAGCAATATGCTCTTCGGTACGGAATTGATTCGTAAAAAGCTTGGAAAAGACGCGTATGCCATGACCATCACCCTGCTCATGAACTCCGAGGGTAAAAAGATGGGCAAAACCGCGTCGGGTGCGGTGTGGCTGGATCCCAACAAGACCAGTCCTTACGACTTTTACCAGTACTGGCGCAATGTTGACGACGCCGATGTGCTGAAGTGCATCCGCATGCTGACCTTCCTGCCGCTTGAAGAAGTGGATGAAATGGATAAATGGGAGGGCAGTCAGCTCAATACCGCCAAAGAGATTTTGGCCTTTGAATTGACCAAAATGGTGCACGGTGAGGAGGAAGCCGCTAAGGCGCAGGCCGCCGCCAAAGCCATTTTTGCCGGAGGCGGTTCGCATGAAAATATGCCGTCTACCGTGCTTGATGCACAGGATTTCACCGATGGCCGCATCGGGGTGTTGGATATGATGGTCAAAGCGGGGCTTGCCGCCTCTAAGGGCGAGGCGCGGCGGCTGGTACAACAAGGCGGCGTGAGCGTGAACGATCAAAAACTGACCGACCCGCAGTTCACCCTTTCGCAGGATGATTTTACCGGGGACGTGATTGTGAAAAAAGGCAAAAAGGTCTTTCATAAATTTACCATGCAATAAGGTGGCGTGTTTTTCATGAAAATGGAATCCAATATTCTGCGGCGTGTCCGCATGATCGAAGAAAAAAACGGCATTCGCTATGCCAAGACCGACGGCAGACTGTACAAAGGCCTGCATGTGGCGTACAGCTTTGTATTTGTTTACACCTTTTTTATTCATCTGTTATATATTTTGGGCATGCTTTTAACCTATTCCGGGAGCGATCACCTGTCCCATGCGATGGGATCAATCGTTACGGTTGCCATCTGCACCGCGCTGATCGTGGCAGGCTATGTGCTGAGCTTTTTTCGGTTCAAGCTTGCCGCCGGTATTTTGAGCGTCGTTCCCGCGGCGTTGCTGATTCCGTTTTTTGCCCATATTATGGAAGACTCGCTTGGGTTTATGGGGTATAAAGCCTCCTACTACTGGCGGCATTTTGTACCGCTTGTTCTGCTGATCGTGCTGATGTGTTGGATGACGGTGCTGGCCTTGCGGGCAAAGCATAAAACCAAAAAGCAGTATCAACGTGTGCTGGACAATTTGTATACCCTGTATCATACCGGTTCGACCGATGATCTGTCCGAAGAACAATGGCAGGAATTTTTAGCCGCCTATGATCCGACAAATTATCAGACGGTTTTGAAGGCAACGTCTGAAAACAAGCAGGATAAGTAATTTTGCAAGGCGTTTTTCTGCCGCACATGTCGGCAGAAAAACCAAAATGCGGCTGATCGCCGCTAAAAATCTGAACAACAAGTTTCTTGACAGACTAATGCGGCTGTGACGATTGTCACAGCCGCATTAGATTCTGAAAAACAAACACCCCGGCTACGCCGCGCCACATCCCTTTAGGCGAGGGAGGCTTGGGTTTTGCTGAAATTTGAGGCGGTTTAATTCCGCATTAGCGTTATGTTTGCGCAGCGATTTTTTTCTTCATGGCGACCAAATCGCGAATATCCACCGCATTGTCATCGTTGATATCTGCGGCCGATAGCCAATCGTCTTGCAAGGTTGCAAAAGCCAGCAAATGACATTTGATAACTCGCAGATCGGCCGCGTTATATTCTCCGTTGGCGTCTACGTCGCCCTTGCCGACCGGTTTGGTTTGTTGCCGAAAGGTCAACCCGTTTTCGGCAAGGTACTGGCAAGCTGTGCTTGCATCATATGTGGTCAAAGTGAAACCGTCCACCTTGCCGTCCTTCGTTCTGTCTATGTAATAATACCCAAAGGCCAACTCCCCTATTTCAGCATATTTGCTCCAAAGCGTGACATCCGTTAAAGCGTTGCAATCGTAAAAAGCGTAATCCCCAATCATGTCAACCGTTGCCGGAATGCTGACGTAGGTGATGCTTTCGTTCCCCTCAAACGCTGATTCTTCGATGTTGGTAACAATACGCTCACTGCCCTTGACAATGTAGGATTCTGCAATTTGCACGGTCGTGTCGCTGCCGATATATCCGGTAATATGAATGCCACCATGCACCAGCCGGTAGGAGAAATCCGACAGTGGGGTCGCGGTAAGCTCCATCGTGAAATGAATTACAGCATGGGTGAGGTCGTCATTGCCTGCATCGATCTTCATTTTATTCCATTGTGTCCCCGTGCCGACGTAAAACACATCGGTCAGATTGGAACATTCTTGAAATGCACGATTTCCGATTGAGGTCACACTGCTACTGATTGTGAGGGAACGCAGACTTTCGCACTGTAAAAATGCCTTCTCATCGATTTCAAGCACGCTGTCTGGAATTGTGACGGAGGTCAGATTTATGCAACCATAGAACGCATACCTTCCAATTGAAGTTACTGTAGACGGAATTGCAATTGAGGTCAGTCTAAAGCAATCAATCAAAGCATTCTCGCCAATTGAGGTTACGCCATCTTCAATGGTAACCGTGCGAATATTATTTAAATTGCTGTGCCATGGTGCATAATTCGAACTTTCATAAAAATCGTTCATCGCCCCGGTACCCGAGATGGTCAACACCCCAGTATCGGCATCCAGTTGCCAGGTCAGGTTGTCCCCGCAGATGCCCAAGATGGTCGCACTGGCTGTCATGCCTGTTCCCACAAACAGGGTCAGAATAATGGCTGCTGTCAGAAATAGCGACAATGCTTTTTTGATCGTTTTCATGAAATTCCTCCTAAGAAAAAGTGCGCCAATCGAAGCCGACGCACCGAAAAACGCAACTTTCCGATTGTTGTCACACAAAAACTTTACGTCTCATACAGATATGCAAAGTGGATATGCGTTTTTACCAAAATAAAAACAACATATCTATATAAAACTTTATTCGGTTTTGTTTGACATTTATATTGTACCATATTGCCATTCAAAAAGTAAAGGATTTCCAAATAATTTAAAAACAGCACTTTTCACGTTGGGAACGTCAAAAGTGCTGTTTTCTTACATTTTTATGGAAAAGACTATCTAAAGCTCTCCGCGGTCGCACAAGAGTTTCACTTTCAACACCGCCGCCTGGGTTTTGGCGTCGATGATCTCGCCCGAAAGGATCATGTTGACCGCTTGCTCCAGCGGGATTTTTTCCACATTTAAAAATTCATCCTCATCCAACTGTTGTTCGCCGAAATGAAGCCCCGTGGCGGCGTACATCCAAATGACCTCGCCGCAATAGCCGGGCGAAGGGTAAAGCTTGCCGAGCGGCAGCCAACGGTCGGCTGTGGCGCCGGTTTCCTCCCGTAATTCCCGCATGCCGCAGGCAAGGGGGTCTTCCTTGGTGCTGTCGCGCTTGCCGGCGGGAATTTCGGTCACGATTTCCATATACGGGTAACGGAATTGCTTGACAAACAACAGCTCGTTTTGCGCGGTCAGAGCCGCTACACAAACGCCGCCGTTATGCTCGATCACCTCACGCGTGGCGGTGGCGCCGTTGGGCAGCAGGGCGGTATCGCGCCGCAGGCGGATGATGCGGCCGTTATAAATCCATTCGGAGGACAATGGTTTTTCAAGAATATTCATGAAAAAGAACTTCCTTTCATAAAATAGCAATAGGGAGGGACAAACATGAAGAACATCCAATCAGTCTCTTATACATACTGTGCGCGTCAAAAAGCGCTGGCGGCGCTGTGCCGGCAGACCGGCGTTTTTGAAAAAGCGGTCATCGGCAAAAGCTGCGGCGGCCGTGAGATCGCCGTTTACCGGTTAGGGCGGGGGCGGTCGTACCGTCTGTTGGCCGCGGCCTTTCACGGCAGCGAACACCTTACCGCGGTGGTTCTGATGATGTTGATGGAGGAAATAGCGCAGGCGTTGTGCCATGACGGCGCAGTAAACGGCATTTCCATAAAAGAAAAGTTACAAGATCACGGATTGCTGTTTGTGCCTTGTGTGAATCCCGACGGCTGTGAAATTTCTCTTTGCGGAAGTGTGGCGGCAGGCTCGTGGCGCGGCAGGATCGAACGGTGGTGCGGCAAGGACTGCACCCACTGGAACGCCAACCTGCGCGGGGTGGATATCAACCACAATTTCAACGCCGGGTGGCGGGAGCTTCGCCAAAAGGAATGTGACGCGGGCATTTTCGGCCCCGGCCCCACCCGATTTGGTGGGTTTGCCCCCGAAAGCGAGCCCGAAACCAAAGCCATCACGGCGCTGTGCCGCACACTGCCGATTGATCGGGCGGCGGCACTGCACAGTCAGGGCGAGGTGATCTACCCCTATTACGGCGATCAAACGCCTGCCTGCACGCGCAGAATGGCCGAGGTTTTCAGTCAAGCCAGCGGGTATCAAATTGAAGAACCGGTCGCACTTGCTGCCGGCGGCGGGTTTAAGGATTGGTTTATTGAAACCTTTTGCCGCCCCGGCTTCACCTTTGAGCTGGGGCGCGGCGAAAATCCCTTGCCGCCCGAACAGGCGGCGGCGATCTATGAAAAAGCGAAGGAAATGCTGCTGTTATTTGCGTTTGGTGTGTTTTAATGTGATGTATAAAATCATGATAAAAATAGGGAACGCTGTCGGCGCTCCCTATTTTTATAACGTTTTTAAGAAAGATCTTCCACAATGAGGGTGCGCACGGCGTTTTCGTCGGCAGCGGGGGCGGGTTTTGTTTTGCTGTCACGCACAGCGAAAAACTTTTCAGCCACCTGCGGAAACAGGGCGTAGCTCAAGACGTCCTCCTCACAGTTGCCGATGCCCTTTTCTTTCATCTCGGCGGCGTATTTATCAAGCTCCGGCTCTAACAAATCCGCGGGGCGGCAGGTGATGACCTCGGCGTCGCCGATGGCCTTTTTCCGCACATCCTCATTAACGGGGGCGGGCAGAGCGCCGTATTCACCGCGCAGCAGAGCCTTGGATTCCTTAGGTACCATTTTATACCGCTCACCGGCGACAATGTTCATGACCGCCTGTGTGCCGACGATCTGACTGGTCGGGGTAACCAGCGGCGGGTAGCCGAAATCCTTACGCACACGCGGCACCTCGGCCAGCACATCGTAATATTTATCTTCTTTACCGGCCTGCTTTAACTGTGAAATCAGGTTCGACAGCATGCCGCCCGGCACTTGATAAAGCAGAGTCTTGGTATCAACATTCAATACCTTCGGGTCAAGCGTGCCTTCGGCCTTCATTTTATCGGCCACCTCACGGAAATGCGCCGCCACATCGCTGAGCTTTGCTAAATCCAACCCGGTGTCGCGCTCGGTGCCCTGCAAGGTGGCGACCAAGGCCTCGGTAGAGGGGTTGGAAGTGCCGTTGGCAAAGGGGGAAAGGGCGCAGTCTACAATATCTACCCCGGCCTGCGCCGCCATTAAATAGGTCATATCGCCGGTGCCGGTGGTGTTGTGGGTGTGCAGATGAATCGGCACGCGCACGTTTTCCTTCAGTTTTTTGACCAGGGAATATGCGTCAAACGGCAAAAGCAGGTTGGCCATGTCTTTAATGCAGATCACATCGGCGCCCATGCTTTCAAGCTGTTTTGCCAGATTCACGAAATAGTCTTCGTCATGCACGGGGCTGACGGTATAGCTCATGGCAGTCTCACAAATGCCGCCGTATTTTTTACAGCTTTTCACGGCCTGTTCTAAATTGCGCGGGTCGTTCAACGCGTCAAAAATACGGATCACATCAATGCCGTTTTCAATGGATTTCGCCACAAAGGCCTCGACCACGTCGTCGGCATAGTGCTTGTAGCCCAAAATGTTCTGCCCGCGGAAAAGCATTTGCAGTTTGGTGTTGGGCATATGCTTTTTTAAGGTGCGCAGGCGCTCCCACGGGTCTTCGTTCAAAAAGCGCATGCAGGCGTCAAACGTGGCGCCGCCCCAGCATTCCAGTGACCAATAGCCGATTTTATCCAGCCGTTCAAGGGCGGGAAGCATGTCTTCAATCCGCATGCGGGTGGCGGCCTGCGACTGGTGCGCATCGCGCAGAATGGTATCGGTAATATATAACGGTTTATTTTCCATAATGACCTCCGATTTAACCAAACAAGGTAATCAACACGCCCGCCGCGATGGCTGAACCGATCAC
>CAJOQU010000060.1 GCA_905236975.1 uncultured Clostridia bacterium | reverse complement strand
GCGGCGCCACATACACCTCACAGCCGATAATGGGTTTTATTCCTTTTTGGAGGGCGTATTGATAAAACTCGATCACGCCGTACATCACGCCGTGGTCGGTAATGGCAATCGCCGTCTGCCCCATTTCGACTGCGCGATCGATCAGCTCTTCTATGCGGCAGCAGCCGTCAAGCAGGCTGTATTCGGTATGCACATGCAAATGCGCGAAGTCCATACGCTCTCCCCCTTTATTCATGATCCGCCGAATCCTCCGCGATCTCCACAAGTTTTGTCAAGCGGTGATTCAAGCCCGATACCGTCAGTCGTTCCTCCGACAGGTTGCACAACTCTTTCAAAGGCGCATCGGGATTGTTTTTACGAAGCAGCGCGGCATTGATCAATTCCTGCGGCAGGCTGTACAGCCGATCATTTTGTTCCAAATATTCAATGGCTTTGCGCTGGCGGTAGGAAGCCTCCACCGTTTTGGAAATATTGGCGTTATCGCAATTATTGGCGCGGTTGATCTTATTTTTCACGCTTTTGATGATCTTGGTGTTCATCATGTCAAGCGTCCGTCGCGGTGCGCCGATCAGGGTCAAAAAATCCTCAATTTGCGTGCTGTCCTTGGTGTAAAGCACATAGCCGCGCCCACGAGTCGATTTTTTAAAACGAAGACCGTGTGCCGCCAAAAATCCACCCATTTCATTGGCAAGCGCCCCACTGTGAACAGCAAACTCGGCGCGGTATTCCAAATCCGGGTCAAGAATATTGCCGCATGCCAAAAACGCCCCGCGCAAAAAGGAGGCGGCACAGCAATCCTTTTGAACCAATTCTTCACAAATGACATCTTCTGTGATGCCGTAATCAAAGCAGGCCAGAATTTTAAGCCTGTCCCCCGCAGATAAAACCTCCGCTTTATAAGTCGGCCGTTTGGAACCGCCGCAGGCAAGCGTTGCCTTCACACCGAAAAGACCTTCTAACGTTTTAGCATAAAGCGCCGCCATTTCGGGATTGGTGGTTTGCATGGAAATTCGTGCGGCTGAAAAAGCACGGCCGAAAAGCATCAACCCATAAGCAAAGGCATACCGGCAACAGGGGGAAAGACGCAACTGACCCAATTCGTTTTTCACATCGCTGCAATAAGACATTGTTCCGCCCTACAGTTTATAAATATCACGGTGATGGATCGAGCAGTTGTAGTTTTCTTTTGCCAAATGACGCCCAACCAATTCGGCAAAGGTGACCGAACGGTGTTTGCCGCCCGTACACCCGATGGAGATAATCAACTGGCTTTTGCCTTCTTTGGCGTAAAGCGGCACCGAACAATCAATAAAGGAGAGCAACCGGTTTAAAAATTCACGGCTTTCATCGCTGTCCATCACATAATCGCGCACCGATTTGTCAAGCCCGGTTTTGGTTTTCAGTTCCTCCACATAAAAGGGGTTGGGCAGACAACGCACGTCGATGAGCAGATCGGCCTCGGAATCCGAACCGTATTTAAACCCGAACGAGCGGCACTGAATTTTCATGACGTTGCTCACACTGCCGCAAAAAATATTGGAAAGCTGAACCTTGAGCTGGGCAATCGAGATATGGCTGGTATCTACCACATAATCGGCCAATAAGCGGAATTTGGACAGCAATTCCCGCTCGCGCGCAATGGCGGCGGTGACCGACATATCAATCCCGTCCGCCAGCGGGTGCTTGCGGCGGTTTTCTTTATAGCGGCGTTTCAGCACATCATCCGATGCGTCTAAAAACAAAATTTTATAACCGATATGATTATTCCGCAGGTTTTTCAAAACCTCATCAATTTCACCAAACAGCACGCCGCCGCGCATATCGGTCACAATGGCGATTTTCGATAGTAAATCACCGCCACGGCTTGACAGCTCCACAAACGCGGGGATGATAGCCGGAGGAATATTATCCACACAATAATACCCGATATCCTCCAAAACATTGGCCGCCTGCGATTTTCCCGCGCCCGACATTCCCGTTACGATCAGCAATTCCATTGATTTTTCAATCCTTTCGACCCACAAACAAGACCTCCGGCTCCAGCAAAACGCCGCTTTGCCGCAAAACCGTTTCTTGCACTTCTTTGATAACCGCCTGTACGTCGGCCGCCGTGGCGCCGCCGGTGTTTACCACAAACCCTGCGTGCTTTTCGCTTACCATGGCGCCGCCGCGCCGCAAGCCTTTCAGACCGTTCTGTTCGATCAACGCACCGGCAAAATACCCTTCCGGCCGCTTAAACGTGCTTCCCGCACTGGGAAATTCCAGCGGTTGTTTTTCTTTTCGGCGGCACAGCAGATCGTCCATCATAGCCTTGATCTCACTTTTGTCGCCCGGGGTAAGGCGGCAGGTCACAGAGAGAATAATCTCCCGATTGTTTTGAAAAGCACTTGAACGGTAGCCAAGGTGCATCTCCTCCGCCGACCGCTCGGTCACCTCGCCATCCGGCTGTAAAACCCGCGCACCGGTCACCACATCGCGCATTTCGCCGCCGTACGCACCCGCGTTCATGTAAAGCGCGCCGCCCACCGTGCCGGGAATGCCGTAAGCAAACTCCAACCCCGAAAGGGAATGCTCCATGGCTTTAATGCAAAGGGAGGACAACATGGCACCCGCGCCGCAGGTGACGGTATCGCCATCCACCGTGATGGTATTCAAACGGGAAAGATCGACCACGACGCCCTCGATTCCCTTGTCAGATACCAGCAGATTCGAGCCGTTGCCAAGAAAGAAGATCGGCACCCCAAGCGCGTTTGCCTTTTCCGCAACGCGTTGCAGCTGCGCCGCGTCACCGGGCAGGACAAACAAATCGGCCGGTCCCCCGATCTTGAAGGTTGTATGGCGGCACATGGGCTCGTTTTCACACAACGGGATGGAATGTTCCTTGCAAAAATCTTTCATTGCATGTAGCATGCGTGCCGCCTCCGTGAAGTTATTTTCGGTAAAGATCACAAAGGTAGGCCGCGCCGATCAGGCCTGCGTCATTGCCCAACGCCGCTGCTTTGATCTCGGTTTTTTTAGACAGATGACGGGCATAGTTATCGCCCTCTACATACGCCTTGACGGGTACGATCAGGTTATCCCCTTCTTTGGAGATACCGCCCCCAATGCAAAGGACATCCGGTTGGAAAATGTTGATGGTATTGGAAATACCGATCGCCACATACTCAATATAGCGTTCCACCACCCGGCGGCCGACATCGTCCCCGGCGCGCATGGCGTCAAACGCGGTGATGCCGCTTACCTTTTCAAGCTCGCCGTCGCAGAGTTTCCACATAACCGTTCCCGGGTAGCGAATCATGGCCTGTTTGGTTTGGCGAATCAACGCCGTGGCCGAGGCATAAGCCTCCCAACAGCCCTGCCGACCGCAGGTGCAGATTTCCCCGTCTGAATTGATGACCACATGACCCAATTCCGCGCCCGCATAGTTCGAGCCGGAATAAATCTTGCCGTTTATGATCACGCCGCCGCCGACGCCGGTGCCAAGGGTAATGGCAATAAAATCCTTTGTCCCCTTGCCCGCCCCGGCGATATACTCCCCGTAGGCCGCGGCATTCGCGTCGTTTTCAATGTAAAAATCCACCCCCAGGCGGTCTTTTAACATCTGTGCCATGGGGACTTGACGAAAGCCTAAATTATTAGCATACGCCACCACGCCGTTCACCGGATCGATCGCGCCGGGACTGCCGACGCCCATCGAATCAATGTCGGACAATTGCAGACCCGCATTTTCAACTGCCTGTCTTGCCGCGAAGGCCATATCATCCAAAATGTCCTCAGCCGGGCGCGGAATGTTGGTTTTCACCTTAGCCGTCGCCACGACGTGATATTGATCGTCCACCACACCGGCGACAATGTTGGTGCCGCCGAGATCGATTCCTAATTTATACATATGTTACACTCCCCAATGTTTTAAAACGGTTGAACTGTCGGATTTTCTGATTCGTCGTCATCCATGCCGAGGCGTTTCAAGAGGTCTTGCGCCGCGTTATAGCCCAGCTTTTTCTGGCGGCTGTTCATGGCCGCGACCTCAATGATAACGGCCAGATTGCGCCCCGGTTTGACCGGAATGGTCAGCGAAGGAATGTTCAGACCCAAAATATCGGTCGTCTGATTGTCAAGCCCCATACGGTCGTAGGATTTGTTCACATCCCACGGCTCCAGATTGATCACCAGATCGATCTTTTCGGTCAGCTTGACCGCGCCCGCGCCGAAAATACGGCTGGCATTGATAATTCCTATGCCGCGAAGCTCAATAAAATGCCGGATATTATCGGGCGCGGTGCCCACCAGCGATTTATTGGAAACCCGCCGGATCTCTACCGCGTCGTCCGCAATCAGGCGGTGCCCGCGTTTGATAAGCTCAATGGCGGTCTCGCTTTTTCCGACGCCGCTTTCACCAAGCAGTAAGATTCCTTCGCCGTAGACCTCTACAAAAACGCCGTGGCGGGTCACCCTCGGTGCTAAATGCAGGCTTAAAAAAGCAATCAACGCCGCCGAGAAATTAGAGGTCGTCTCGGAGGTGCGCAGCAGCGGCACGCCGTATTCCCTGGCGATTTCGGCATATTGGTCGCCCAGTTCCAAATTACGGCAAATAATAACCGCCGAGGGCTTCCGTGAGAAAAACTCTCGCAAGCGGGATTCTTCTTTTTCGGGGGTAAAACGAGCCATAAAGCCCTGCTCACTGTTGCCGATAATCTGAATTCTGTCGGCGTCAAAAAACTCAAAGTACCCGGCCAAATGCAAACCCGGACGGTTAATTTCGGGTGTTACGATCATAATAGTGGCAGGGTCCGCCGGCATATTTAAAATTTCCAACGAGAACTCTGAAATGATCTTTTCCAGCGAGACTGTAAAATTTGTTCGCATGCCATCACGCTCCTACGCCATTATTATAATATAGTTTTTACCAAAAGGCAAAACATTTTCTTACAATTTATCAACTTTTTTCTTGATAAGTAGATCACAAAGAGATATAATGAGGTATCAGACCAATCATAAGGACGGTAAAAACAATGAAATTAGGCATGGTAGGACTGCCGAACGTGGGAAAATCCACCCTTTTTAACGCCATTACCAATGCGGGGGCGCAATCGGCCAATTACCCGTTTTGCACCATTGAACCCAATGTTGGCATGGTCAGCGTGCCGGATGAACGGCTGGAAAAGCTGGCTGAGATTTATTCGCCTGATAAATTCACGCCCGCGGTGATCGAATTTGTGGACATTGCGGGTCTTGTCAAAGGAGCCTCAAAAGGAGAGGGGCTGGGTAACCAGTTTTTGTCGAACATCCGTGAGGTGGACGCCATCGTTCATGTGGTTCGTTGTTTTGAGAGCGACGACATTATCCATGTGGAGGGCTCGGTCGATCCCCTGCGCGATATTGAAACCATCAATTTAGAGCTGATCTTTTCGGATATGGAAATGGTTCAACGCCGCCTTGACCGCACGACGAAAGCCTTAAAAGGTGACAAAAAACTGCAGGGCGA
This sequence comes from uncultured Clostridia bacterium, assembly GCA_905236975.1. Lineage (GTDB taxonomy): Bacteria > Bacillota > Clostridia > Oscillospirales > Acutalibacteraceae > UBA737. The sequence goes on along the minus strand of CAJOQU010000060.1, from coordinate 3,535 downwards.
AGTGGATTTTTTGCGGCGTCTGCTGGCGCACCTGGAAAGCGGTCTGCCCGCCCGTTCCATTGAACTCACCGACGAGACCGAGCAAGAGGTCTTAAACACCACGCCGCTGCTTTCCGCCAAGCCGGTCATTTACGCCTGCAACATGAGTGAGGACGATTTTCGAAATGACATTGAAAAGAATGAAAATTATCTTGCCGTAAAACGGTTGGCAGAAAAGGAAAAAGCCGAGATTTTGCCTATCTGCGCCGCGCTGGAGGCTGAAATATCCGGTCTTGAGCCGGAGGAAAAAGCCATGTTTTTAGAGGATTTAGGTCTTGCGCGATCCGGCCTTGACCGCATGATCCAGGTTTGCTATCACCTTTTAGGCCTGATTTCTTTCCTGACCGCCGGAAAGCCGGAAGTGCGCGCCTGGACCATTAAAGAAGGCACCAAAGCGCCGCAGGCGGCAGGTAAAATCCATTCCGATTTTGAACGCGGCTTTATACGCGCTGAGGTGATCGGTTTCCGTGAATTTATTGACGAATGCGGCGGCAATATGGTTATTGCCAAAGAAAAAGGCCTTGTTCGAAGCGAAGGCAAGGAATATATCATGAAGGACGGCGATATCGTCCTGTTCCGATTCAACGTTTAAAAACGCTGAAAATAATTTTTAAAGGAGTGATCCTATTGGGCGGATATTATTACGGTATTGATTCTCTTTATCTTTTTTTGGTTCTGCCCGCCATTATCATCTCAATTTGGGCACAGTTCAAGGTGAAATCCACCTTTTCCAGGTATTCCGGTCAACCCGCCGCGCTGAACGGCGCCGAGGCCGCCCGCCGTGTGCTGGAAGCCAACGGCGTATACGGCGTGCAAATCCAACGCGTCGCGGGCAATCTGACCGATCATTATGACCCTAAAGCCAATGTGATTCGCCTTTCGGATTCGGTGTACAATTCTTACAGCATTGCAGCTGTGGGCGTTGCCGCGCACGAAGCCGGTCACGCCGTACAGTATGACCGGGATTACAACCCCATCCGATGGCGCAACGCCATCCTGCCGGTGGCCAACATCGGTTCCCAATTGGCACTGCCGATGGTATTACTTGGGTTTCTCTTTAATTTCGAGCTTTTGCTCAACCTCGGCATTTTGTTTTTCTGCGCCGCCGTGTTGTTCCAACTGGTTACACTGCCGGTTGAGTTCAACGCCTCCCGACGCGCTATCGAAACCATTCGCGATCAACAACTGTTACAAAACGAAACCGATGTAAACGGTGCAAAACGCGTGCTTTCGGCCGCCGCTATGACTTATGTCGCGGGACTTTTGGTTTCGCTGATGCAATTGATAAGGTTGATCTCACTTTCCAATCGCCGAAAATAATGCTTGCATAAACGCGCCTCTTTTCACCGATACTATGATCGGTGATGAAAATGGAAAAGGTTAAAAACCGCATGTTGCTTTTCGGGGTCGGCGCCTTCGGTTACGGATTGATCGAGGTGCTTTGGCGCGGTTATACCCACTGGTCCATGCTGGGTGCGGGCGGTATTTGCTTCATGTTTTTCGGAGCAATCAGCGAAAAATTCAAAAAAGCCGGGCTGTTGTTCAAAAGTCTGATCGGCAGCGGCTTTATCACGGCCATCGAATTCATTTTCGGGGTGATCTTCAACCTGATTTTAAAGAAAAACGTGTGGGATTACAGTAAAATGCCCCTGAACGTGGTCGGTCAAATCTGCGCGCCCTACTCTTGCCTATGGGTCCTGTTAAGCCTTGTCGGCATTCCCTTTGCGGGGCGTGTAAACAAACGGTTACAAAAAGAAAATCAATAACGCAGGTGAAAAAGTTGAACTTTTTACGCAGAGCTTGGGCGGAGATCGATACTTCCGCCCTTATACATAATTTTCATATTCTCAAACGCTGTGCGGGCGACGCCAAACTAATGGCGGTGGTCAAGGCAGACGCTTACGGTCATTCGGCGCGGGATATCGCTCCCCTTTTACAGCAGCACGGGGCAGACGCCTTTGCCGTCTCCAATTTAGAGGAGGCCTTGGTTCTGCGCGACTGCGGCATTACCAAACCGATTTTGATTTTAGGCTACACGCCGCCTGCTTCAGCGGCTCAGATTGCGCACAATCATCTGATCCAAACGGTTTTTTCGCCGGACTACGCCGCTGCTTTATCCAAACAGGCTGTGACGGATGGCGTGAAGGTGACTGTTCACATTAAGTTGGATACCGGCATGGGGCGCATTGGGTTTGACTGCCGCGACGAATCGCTTTGCGGCCTTCGGGATGCGCTTGCCGCCGCCCGTCTGCCCGGTTTTATATTTGACGGCGTTTTCACACATTTTGCGGTAGCCGACCGAACCGAGCAGGAGGAAGACGGTTTTACCGACGCGCAATATGCCCGCTTTTCATCGGCTGTTCAGCGTTTTGAAGCCGAAGGGCTTCCGCCGCGAATCCGCCATTGCTGCAACTCGGCGGCCTGTTGTCTTGACCCGGAGAAGCACATGGATTTTTGCCGTGCGGGCATTCTGCTTTATGGACTGACTCCCTCGCACACTTTGACCTTACCGGAAGATTTTCAGCCGGTCATGACCTTTAAATCGGTTGTTTCCATGGTTAAGACCATCAAAGCCGGGCAGACAGTCAGCTATGGCAGAACCTTTACCGCCCCACGGGATATGACCGTTGCCACTGTGACCGCCGGCTATGCCGACGGCTACCCCCGCCTGCTTTCCGGACGGGGTCATGTGGTGATCCATGGGCAGGATGCCCCGCTGATCGGCCGCATTTGCATGGATCAATTCTGCGTGGATGTAAGCGCTGTCCAATCTGTCCGGCCCGGCGATGAGGTGACCTTATTCGGCAAAGAGCTGCCGGTTGAGCAGTTGGCTGATCTTTGCGGCACCATCAATTATGAGATTGTGTGCGGGCTGACCGCCCGTGTACCCAGGATTTTAAAATAAAACGCCGGTTTGAAACGTTTTTTGTAAGGCCGGCCTCTGCCCTTTTAGTCTGCAAGGAGGCGTGACATCATGAAAAAATACATTTTATCGCTTGATGAAGGCACCACCAGCGCCCGTGCCGTTTTGTTTGACAAAAGCGGTCGCCCGGTTTCGGTCGGGCAAAAAGAATTTCATCAGTATTACCCTGCCCCCGGCCTCGTCGAGCATGACCCTATGGAGATTTTGGCTGCCCAACAAACCGCCATACAGCAGGCGCTGGATAATATCAGCGCCTCTCCCCAAGAGATCGCGGCGGTGGGAATCACCAATCAGCGTGAAACCACCGTGGTATGGAACAAACACACCGGCAAGCCGGTCTGCAATGCGATCGTTTGGCAATGCCGCCGCACTGCCAAACTGTGTGAGCAGTTGAAAGCGGATGGATTGGAGGAACACGTCCGCCAAACCACAGGACTTCCGATCGACGCGTATTTCAGCGCCACCAAAATCAAATGGATTCTTGATACCGTTCCCAATGCCCGCCGACAAGCCGAACAGGGCGACCTGCTTTTCGGCACCATTGACTGCTGGCTGATTTGGCAATTGTCCGGC
>CAJOQU010000059.1 GCA_905236975.1 uncultured Clostridia bacterium | reverse complement strand
GCATGGTGTAAACCGCAATGTTGGAGCAATGATCCGAAACACGCTCATAGTTGGTCAGCAAATCGGTAAATACAAACCCAAGATCAATGGTGCATTCGCCGTTTTGCAGGCGATCGACATGGCGGGATTTCAGTTCTTTTTCCAAACCGTCTATTACCTGCTCCAGCGGTTCCACATGCGCGGCGGCCGCGCCGTCATCGGCAATGAAGGAATCAACGGTCATGTTCACGATCTCCGCCACAGCGGAGGTGATGGTATGAATTTCTTGCTGTGCCTGCGGCGAAAACCGCAGTTTTTTATCATGAATTTCCTCGGCAACCTTGCAGATATTGAGCGCGTGGTCGCCAATGCGTTCAAAATCACCAATGCTGTGCAGCAGGCGGGCGACGCTGTGGGATTCGTTTTCACTCATGCCGTTGCCCAACTGCACCAGGTAGGTGCCGAGCTTGTCCTCATACTTGTCGATCAGCGGTTCCTGCGAACGGATGGCCTGGTCGGCGTCATCCCGGTAATCGGTAATCAAATCAATGGATTTTAATAATGATACCCGTGCAAGATCGGCCATTTCCGAGGTCAGGCGTTTACATTCCGAAATGGCAAGCGGGGTGTTGTTGAACAAACGCTCGTCCAAAAAAACGGTATGGGTTTTATCATCGCTTTTGCGCACGGTTTTTTCACACAGGCGAATGACCGCGTTTTTAAACGGCACAAAGGCGATGGTATTGACAATATTGAACGCGCTGTGCACCGCAGCCACGCCGAAAATACCGATGGGGCGGGCAAGCACGTCCGGGAACAGGGCTATGGCTACATATAAAAGTGCGGTACACACAATCCCGCCGATGGCGTTGGTATAGGTGTGCATAGCCACCACGCGTTTGGCGTCACGGCTGGTGCCGATAGCGGAAATAAGCGCTGTGACACAGGTGCCGATATTGGCGCCGATGACCAGCGGAATGGCGATCTGCCAGGTGACGGGGTCGTTTGTGGAAGCGGCGGCCAGCGCCAGGGCCTGCACAATAGCCACTGTGGCGGCCGAAGACTGAATCACCCCGGTAAACACGGTCGAGATAACCAACGCGACGGAGGGGCTTTCAAAGGCGGTGAGCAGGCTTCTGAAGGAGTCATCCTCCTGGAAGGTGTTCATCGAGTTGCTCATCATGTCCATCCCGCACATCAGCACGGCAAAACCAATTAAAATCATGCCGAGATTCTGCTTGCGATCCTTTTTGGAGAACATGCGCAGCACAATGCCCGCAAAGGCAAGCAAGGGGGCAAAGGTCATGGGGCGCAAAAGGGTCAGCAGAAAATTATCCCCGCTGATTCCGCTTAACGTCAAAATCCAAGCAGTCAGGGTGGTGCCTACATGGGACCCCATAATCATGTAAAAGGTATCGGCAAAATGAACAATACCCGAGTTTACCAAGCCCACCAGCATAACCGTCATGGCCGAGGAGGACTGAATGGCAACGGTAATGCCCGCGCCCAGCCAAAAGCTTAAAAAACTGCGGCTGGTCACCTTTTTCAGAGTGCGTTCCAGCTTGCCGCCGGCCATTTGCTCAAGACCGCCCGACATGGCGCTCATGCCGTAAAGGAAAAAGGCAAGGCCTCCAAGCAACTCCGCCGCCATTAGCAAAATATCGGTTGATGTCATACGGCACCTCGTTTTAGAATTTGATCACGTTTTCAATATAGCCTTTTAATTCGGCAATGGGGATGCGTTTTTGCTCCATGGTGTCACGGTCACGCACGGTCACGCAGTGATCTTCCACGGAATCGAAGTCATAGGTGATGCAAAGCGGCGTGCCGATTTCATCCTGCCGACGGTAGCGTTTGCCGATGGAGCCGGATTCGTCAAAATCCACCCGGAAATCAGCGGCAAGCTCGTGAAATACCTTTTCGGCCTCGCCCGACAGTTTTTTCGAAAGAGGCAGCACCGCCGCCTTAAAGGGAGCCAGCGCCGGGTGCAGGCGCAGCACCACGCGGGTATCGCCCTTTTCGTCTGGTTCTTCGTCATACGCGTCGCACAAAAAGGCCAGCAGCACGCGGTCGGCGCCCAGTGACGGCTCGATGACGTAGGGAATGTATTTTTCGTTGGTTTCGGCGTCAAAATATTCCATGGGTTCGCCTGAATGGTTGGCGTGCTGGGTCAGGTCGTAATCGGTGCGGTCAGCCACGCCCCACAGCTCGCCCCAGCCGAAGGGGAACAAAAATTCAAAGTCGGTGGTGGCTTTGGAATAGAAGCAAAGCTCTTCTTTGTCGTGGTCGCGCAGGCGCAGGTTGGCTTCGGTCAAGCCAAGGTCGAGCAACCATTTGCGGCAGAAGCCGCGCCAGTATTCAAACCATTCAAGGTCGGTGCCGGGCTTGCAGAAGAACTCCAGCTCCATCTGCTCAAACTCACGAATGCGGAAAATAAAGTTGCCGGGCGTGATCTCATTACGGAAGGATTTGCCGATCTGCGCCACGCCGAAGGGCACTTTTTTGCGGGTGGTGCGGGCGATGTTTTTAAAGTTGACAAAAATGCCCTGCGCCGTTTCGGGACGTAAATACAGGGTAGAAGTGCTGTCTTCGGTCACGCCCTGAAAGGTTTTGAACATCAGGTTGAATTTGCGAATATCGGTAAAATCGGATTTGCCGCAGTGAGGGCAGACAATGCCGTGTTCACGAATGTAGGCCATCATTTCGTCGTCGCTCATGGCGGCGGGGTTGTCTGACAAACCGTTTTCGGCGGCAAAGTCTTCAATCAGTTTATCCGCGCGGTGGCGGGTCTTGCAGGCGCGGCAATCCATCAGCGGGTCGGAAAAACCACCCAAGTGACCCGATGCCACCCAGGTTTCGGGGTTCATTAAAATGGCGCTGTCCAACCCCACGTTGTAGGGGGATTCCTGCACGAATTTTTTCCACCAGGCTTTTTTGATGTTGTTTTTCAGTTCTACGCCCAAGGGGCCGTAGTCCCACGAATTGGCCAGTCCCCCGTAAATTTCACTGCCGGGATATACAAAGCCGCGGCCTTTGGCCAGGGCGACGATGGTTTCCATATTTTTCTTTGAATTTTCCACAGTTTTTTCCTCCAACGCAAATTTCTACAAATACTATATTACCGAATTTTCTGCAAAATGTCAACACCGGACTTCCCGGCGGTGCAAACAAAAAAACATCGAATTTTTCGGTTTTGGGAAATAATGCTTGAACCGAAAGGAAGAAAGGGGTATAATAATACTTAACTATTTGTTCAATCGCCGCATCATCGGTGAGAAAGTTCACAAATTGTTTAAGAATATCGGAAATTTGTTTCGTATCATAAAACATATAGTTGAAAAACTGGTTTTGGAGGAATCAGCATGATAGAAGTAACCGGACTCAGCAAACGGTACGGCACCTACCTTGCGGTCAAAGACGTCAGCTTTCATATTGATAAGGGTGAGGTCATTGGCTTTTTAGGACCGAACGGCGCGGGCAAGTCCACCATCATGAATATTTTAACCGGCTATCTTTCGCTTACGCAGGGGTCGGTCACCATTGATGGGTACAACATTGCCGAATACCCGGAGGACGCAAAACGCCGCATCGGCTATTTGCCGGAAATCCCGCCGCTTTATATGGATATGAAGGTGCGGGAGTATTTGAACTTTATTTACGATTTAAAAAAGGTTAAGTTCCCTAAAAAACCGCACATCGATGAAATTTTAAAACTGGTCAAGATCGATAACGTGCAAAACCGCCTGATCAAAAACCTTTCTAAAGGTTATCGTCAACGGGTTGGCTTTGCTCAGGCGCTGGTCGGCAACCCCGATGTGCTGATCTTAGACGAACCCACCGTGGGGCTTGATCCCAAACAAATCATCGAGATCCGCAACCTGATTGCCAAGCTTGGCAAAAATCACACCATCATCTTATCCTCGCATATCCTGTCAGAAATTCAAGAAATCTGCGGGCGCGTCATTATCATCAACCGGGGGCAGATCATTGCCGACGACACCGCCGAGAATCTTTCCGAAAAACTGTCGGGCGACCACTCGGTGGTGGCGCGTATCGTTTGCTCTGAAAAGGAGATGATCGAGGCGCTCTCTACTGTGCGGGGCGTGAAAACGGTCACGCCGCTTGGCAGAAAAGAGGAAGGCTCGTTTGATTTTCTGATTGAGCCTGAGGACGGATTTGACATTCGCGGCGATGTGGCCGCCCGCGTGGCCGCCCGTGGGAAAACATTGTTATCGCTGACCGGCAACAACCTGTCGCTGGAGCAGATCTTCCTGCGCCTGACCGAAGCGGCCGACGATGAAGAGGTCAAGCGGCTGCTTGGCACCGCTGAACCGGACGGGCAGGACGACGGCGACGAAACACAGGAAGATCCATCGGCGGAAACGACCGATCCCGCACCCGTGGGCGAGGACGCTTCGGAAAGCGTCGGGGAAGCCCCGGCCGAGCAAGAGGAGGTTTGACCATGACAGCGATTTTTAAACGAGAATTCAAAGCATATTTTTCCACCCCCATCGGGTATATCGTGCTGGCGGTATTTTACTTCTTTTTAGGATTTTATTTTTCCATGATTTACAGCTATGGCAGCCCTGATCTTGCCATGGGCATTATGGCCATGGCCACCGTGACGGTATTTGTAATGCCAATCCTGACCATGCGTCTGATGAGCGAAGACCGCCGGCAAAAGGTGGATCAAGCGCTGCTGACCGCGCCGGTGCCCTTGACCGCAATCGTGCTGGGCAAATTTTTGGCGGCGCTTGCGGTGTTTGCCATTGGCTATGCGCCGACCGTGATCTTTGAGATCATCATTTTAAGCCATGTCAGCGTAAGCCTGTTCTCTTACCTGTATGCGCTGTTTGGCATTTTGCTGTTGGCCTCGGCGTTGATCGCCATTGGCATGTTTATTTCCTCATTGACCGAAAGCTCGGTTATTTCGGCCATCTTAACGCTGGTTATCAACATTTTAGTGTTGTATATGTCCAGCTTTGCCAGCCTGATCAAGGTGGAATGGATTGCGAACGTTGTCGAAAAAGCGGCGTTTATCAACGCGTTTGAAAATTTCGGCGAAAGCATTTTTTCCATTCCGGATATTTTGTATTTTGTCAGCATTACGGCGGCGTTCCTGTTCCTGTGCGTCCGTTCGCTTGACAAGAGAAGATGGGCATAAGGAGGCGGACTGAAATGGATGAGAAAAAAATAAATGTCGATCAGGCCGAGCAGGAAAAAACGGAAGAACAACATTCCGCTGCAAAGCAAAAGCCCGAAAAAGAACAAAAACCCAAAAAAGAAAAACGCGCCAAAAAGCCTAAAAAGCTGCGCAATCAAGCGCTTTTGCGCCGGGGCGGCTATGCGGTCGCCATTACGGCGGCGGTGCTGGCGGGGCTTGTGGTGCTGAACGTATTGGTCGGTGTGTTGGCAAAACGCGTCACGCTGGAGTTTGACATGTCGGCGGATAAGGAAAATTCCATTACGACCGAAAATATCGACTATCTGCGCGGGCTTGATAAAGAAGTCACCCTCACCATGTGCGCCGCGGAGAACGACTATTCCGAAGGCGGGTATATGGCCTATTATGCGCAGTATTATTACGGCATTTCCTCTGACGCTTCGGACTACTACAAACAGACCCTGACCCTGCTCAACAAATACCCGACCTACAACAACAAGATCACCCTGCGGTATGTGGACACGCAAAGCACCGAATATACCGAGATCACCAGTAAATATCCCAACGCCAATCTGGCTTACGGCGATATCATTGTCAGTTGTGAGCAAGGCGGCAGTGAGCGCTATAAGGTAGTGGGATTTAAAGATATTTATGTGTTGAGTGAAGATTCCACTTATGCCTCTTACGGCTATACGACGTCGGAGGTCACCGGCAACAATTTAGAGACCGCCGTGACCGGTGCGATCGATTACGTCACCAGCGGTAAAATCAAAAAGATAGCCGTTTACACGGGCCATTCGACCACGGATCACACCGCCGGTTATCAGACGCTGCTTACCGCCAACAACTATGAGGTCACGGTGCTTGACGACGCCATTTTGACCGCCTTGTCGGATGAGTACGACGCGGTCGTCATCGCCGCGCCCACTTCGGACTTTATTGCCAGCGAGCTGGATGTGCTGTCCGCCTTTTTAGACAACGACGATCAACTGGGCAAAGGCTTGCTGTTCTTTGCCGACGCGGCGGCGCCCCACCTGAAGAATTTTTATGAGTTTTTGGAGGAATGGGGCATCGCGGTAGGCGAGGGTATCCTGTTTGAGACCAACTCCGGCAATCACATTGCCGATGATCCGACTACCATGGGGCTTTATCCCACCGAGGAAGAGTCTGATTTAACAAGCGGCATGCAGGTTTGCATTACCGGCTATAACGCACCCTTGGCCAAGGTCTTTGATTCCGAAGGCAATGTGACCGTGACCACCCCCGTGGCCAGCCTGGAATCGGTGGTGGCGGCACCTGTGGGCACCGGCGCCGGTTGGACAGGTGCGGGCGACTACACCAAGCAGAGCTACCCCGGGGTGCTGCAATCCGAAAAGATGACCTACAACAACGACAATCAGGAGATCGCAAGCTATGTGTTTGCCTTCAGCAGCATTGAATTTATAGAATCCGAGTATCTGGAATACGCCTCGCTCTCCAATAAAGAGATTACGCTGGCCTGCGCCGAACGCGCAGTCGGGGCGGAAGGCTCTGATATTTCCTTTATCTCCAAAACCATCACCAATGAAAGCTATTCCGACGCGGTGACCGAGTCGAGCGCGAATTTCATCCGCATTTTGTTTATGTTTTTACTGCCCATCGTCACGATCGCCGCAGGTGTGGTAATCTATATCAGGAGAAGAAATGCACAATGAGTGAGTTTCGTCAAAACACCAACGAACCCCGGCTTGATCCCGTGCCCGAAGACGGAATCGAAAATACGCTCGAAGCCGAAAAGGCGTCGGAAAACGTGATCGAGACCCCGTCCGCCGATCAATTGCCCGAACCGGCGGCATCCGCAGCATCGGCGCAGACCGATCCTGTGGAAGTGCCCGACGGCGCAGAGGCGTTTTCCACCGTTTTTTCCGATCCGGTCACGCATAAAAAAGCGGGCGACGGGCAAAAAAAGAAAAAACGTCTGCTTGCCGTGATTGCGGCACTGCTTGCCGTGGCGGTTTTGGCGGGGGGAACCTTTGCGGTTGTGAAACTGATTCCGGAAAAAGAGGATGAATCCGAAAACGACTCCTCCGCGTTTGAGACCATCCCGTTGTTAGAAGGAAAATCCGACGACCTGAAAACCGTTACGGTGAAAAATGCCAACGGCACCTTTACCCTGTATTCTGAAACCGAGACCGTCAAGGCCGAGGAAGAAGACGGGGAAGACAGCGAGAACGTTACCTGGTACCTGCAAGGGGTTGATAAGGGCGCGACCAGCAGCTACTCGATCGAGAGTATCGCATCGGCCGCGGCCGCCATGTCGGCCATTCGTGAAATCACCACCAAGACGGCCGCCGACTGCGGGCTGGACAATCCGCAGATCAGGGTAGACGCGGTCAAAAAAGACGGGTCGAGCTATACCATTTCGATTGGGGAAGCCTCTCCTGATCAGGTGGGAGTTTATGTTCGCCTTTCCGCCGATGACCGCATTTATCTGGTTGACAGCGCGGTCACCGAGGACTTTACATTTGACGCCCTGTCTGTGGCTGATACCGGTGCCGTGCCGGGCATTTCGACCGATGGGTTGGCCGAACAATACTTGACGGACGGCGCGCTTTTTTCCTTTGATACCATCACGCTGTCGGGCGCCCGTTTTCCCAAGGAAATCGTGATCGCCCCCAACAACAACGAGGAAATGTCCGCCTATATTGCTTATGTTACCCTTAAACCGACCGCACGCGTTGCCGACAACGATACGGTGGGCGAGGTTTTCACCTTCTTTCAGAACGGCGTGACCGCCGTCGGCGCGTATTCGTACGACACCTCTTCCGCGGCGCGGGCAGCGTTAGGGCTTGACGATCCCGACTTTGTTTTAACCATGGCGCTTGGCGGCAAACAATATTCTTACAGCTTCAAACAGCAGCCGGACGGCGACTATGCCGTTTGGTACGACGACGCGCCGCTGATCAAAAAGATTTCAGCCGACAGCCTTTCTTTTGCGGAGTATACTGTCAACCAGTTTTATTCTTCGTGGGTTTGTTTGCAATCCATCAACGATCTTTCGGCTTTTACGGTCAAAACGGGTGACAAGACCTACACCTTTGACGTGGCCTATGACGACAGCGAGGATGCGGAAGAAACCTATGTTTTCACCTATGAGGGCAAAAAGCTGACGGCGGAGTATTTTCAGAATTTTTATCAATATTGCATTTCGCTTTCCTGTACCGACTACACGACCGAGGCGCTGACCGATCAACCCACGCTCTCGTTTGTGTTCACCTATTCCGATACGTCAAAGCGGCCGCTCACCATTGATTTTGTCAAGGCGACCGAGACCAAATACCAGTACAGCAGCAACGGCACGCCCATGGGTAAGGTGGCCGCATCGTCGCTGAATAAGGTGACCGGATATTTGCAAAAGGTCATTCAGGATCAGCCGATAAATTAACTTGACAAAAATCGAAATATCATTTAAAATAAGAAAGCAGTAGAGGCTGTGTTGTCCGAAGGGGCGGCGCAGCCTGATTTCTTGTGAATTTTTTGTAAGGGAATGACCAATTATGTCACAGCATGCTTTCTATGACGTTGCCATCATCGGCGGCGGAATCGGCGGGTTGATGGCGGCTTATCGTATCAAGCAAAACAAACCCGACGCAAAAGTTATTATCACCGAGCGCGGCAATACGCTGGAAAATCGCCATTGCCCCGCCGGAAAAGAAAGTGCCTGTGTTCACTGCAAAACTTGCAGTATCACCAGCGGTTTTGCCGGTGCCGGCGCGTTTTCGGACGGAAAATTCAACCTCGGCACCGCGTACGGCGGTACACTGGGCGAGGAACTGGGCGACGATAAAGCCAATCGGTATATCCATGAGGTCGATAAAATCCTCAATACATATTGCACCTCGGGCGAGGTCAAAATGTACCGCTCCAACGAGGAATTGAAGCTGAAGTGCCTGCAAAACAACCTGCGCCTGCTTGATATGAACGTCAAGCATTTGGGAACCGATAAAAATTACCTTACCATGCAAAACCTGATTCGTGCGCTGGGTGACGCCGGCATGGAGCTGTTGGCTTTTTATGAATGTGAAAAGATCGAAAAGGTCGACGGCGGCTATCACCTGCATTACCAAAACGGCGAGATCATAAAGGCTGAAAAAATCATCATCGCAACCGGTCGCGGCGGCGCCAATTTTGTGGCCGGTTTTTGTCGTGATTTCGGGGTACGCATGCACTCTAACCACATTGATATCGGCGTGCGGGTCGAAATGAAGGATATGATTTGGAAAGAATTTTCCGATCAAATTTACGAGCCGAAAATTCTATATAAAACCAAAACCTTTGAAGACCGCTGCCGCATGTTTTGCTTTAATAAAGGGGGCTTGGTCTCGGCCGAGAACAACCACGGCATCATCACCGCAAACGGCCATTCCTTTGCCGACCCCGATAAGAAGACCGATAACTGCAACTTTGCCATTTTGTCGAGCATCCGGTTTACCGAGCCCTTCAATCAACCCACCGAATACGCCGAAAGCATTTCGCGCCTTGCCAACATGATCGGCAAGGGCAGCGTGCTGGTACAGCGGTTCGGCGATCTGGTGCGGGGCAGGCGCACCAACGAACACCGTTTGGGGCAGAATACCGTGATTCCGACTTTGCGCGCTACGGCGGGCGATATTTCGCTGGTACTGCCGCATCGCATTTTAACCAATATTATCGAGACCATCTACGCCCTTGACCGCGTAGCGCCCGGCACCGCCAATGACGACACGCTGCTGTACGGCTGTGAAAGCAAGTATTATTCCATTCGCCCCGTGTTTATGAATGACCGGTTTGAACTGATCGACGGCGTTTATATCATCGGCGATGGCAGCGGCATTTGCCGCGGGCTTTCGCAGTCCGGCGCCATGGGCATTTATGTGGCGGATTGCATCACCGGGGCTTGATGGGATTCAACCGAAAACGTTCTTTGCTCTTTATGGGCTGAGAGCGCTTTTTCGGTTTATCACTCCTTACAAGAAAATCTTTTTTCAAAATATCAAATTGTTAAAATGACCGAACTTTAAATTTTTTGACAGCTTTTGTTGACTTTAGTCGGTAAATGTGTTAGGATAAAGATACCGACAATTTCATATTTGCCAGTATAGATTTGGTTTTATGGTCCAAATGTTTCTACCGCACGCCGGAAGTTGCGACTATTGGCTTGTTTCCCCGCCTTCTTTGGCAGGGGCAGCTGATGTATTGGCAAACAGACTGTTTTAGTCTGTTTTTTTGTTTCGAAAAGGGGCTTTGGCCGTATGAAGTCTTTAGAAGAAAAAATTCTGCGTGAGGGCAAGGTTTTGCCGGGCGGTGTGTTGAAGGTCGGGTCTTTTCTCAATCACCAGATCGATGCGGATTTTATCATGGAAATGGGGCGTGAGATCGCCCGCCTGTTCGAAGGCGCGGGGGTCACCAAGATTCTCACGGTGGAGGCTTCGGGCATCGCCATTGCCATTGGCGCCGGGGCGGCCATGCATGTGCCGGTGCTGTTTGCCAAAAAGAGTAAAACCGTCAACATTTCGGGGGATGTTTACCAAACGGTCATCCATTCCTTTACCCATGGGGTAGATTATCATGTAATGGTGGAAAAACAGTTTTTGCAGCCTGACGACAAGGTCTTGATCGTGGATGATTTTCTTGCCAACGGCAAGGCCATTGAAGGGTTGATGAACTTGGCCACCCAGTCCGACGCCACGGTTGTGGGCGTGGCCTGCGCCATTGAAAAAGGGTTCCAGCAGGGCGGCGACGCACTGCGCGGACAAGGCCTGCGCGTGGAATCGCTTGCCATTGTGGAGCGGATGGATGAAAACGGCGTGGTTTTCCGCACACAATAACAGGGGTTGCCCCAATTTTGTTTTGTATGTAAAAATTTTACATAAATTTTAGGAGGAAAAAAACATGAAAAAACTTATCTGCGCTATCCTGTCCCTTGTCATGCTGTTGAGCTTTGCGGCGTGTAACGGCAGCAACAGCACCACTTCCACCGGTGATACGGGTTCTAAGCAAGAGAACGCGTATGCCAAAGTGAAGATCGGTCTTATCTGTCTGCACGACGAAAATGCCACCTATGACAACAACTTCATCCAAGCTTTGAAAGCAGTTCAGGCTGAGCTTGGTCTCACCAACGATCAGGTTTTGATCAAAACCGGCATCGATGAAACCGACGCTTGCTACAATGCTGCCGCCGAGTTGGCTGACGCGGGATGCAATGTGATCTTTGCCGATTCCTTCGGTCATGAGTCCTACATGATTCAAGCCGCCAAGGAATTCCCCAAGGTGCAGTTCTGCCATGCCACCGGCACCAAATCCCAAACAGAAAATCTTTCTAACTTCCACAACGCTTTTGCCGCGATCTATCAGGGTCGTTACCTTGCGGGTGTTGCCGCCGGTATGAAACTGAATGAAATGATCGAAAAGGGCGACATTACCGCTGACAAGGCTGTCATCGGTTACATTGGCGCGTTCAACTACGCCGAAGTGGTTTCGGGTATGACCTCCTTCTTCCTCGGTGCACGTTCCATCTGCGAAAGCGCTACCATGAAGGTGACTTACACCAACTCCTGGTTTGACATTGCCAAAGAGAAAGAGGCTGCTTTGAACCTCATCGATTCGGGTTGCGTTCTCATCAGCCAGCATGCCGACTCCGAAGGCGCTCCGAAAGCCTGTGAAGAGAGAGGCGTTCCGAATGTAGCTTACAATATCAGCACGATCCCGATGGGTCCGAATACCGCCATCATCTCCTCAAAGATCAACTGGGCTCCTTACTTCAAGATGATCATTGACGCTGCGAAAGACGGTTCTGAGATCCCGACCGATTTCTGCGGCACCATGAAGGACGGCTATGTGGAACTGACCGAGCTGAATACCGCTGTTGCCGCCGAAGGCACACAGGCGAAATTGGATGAAGTGAAAGCCAAGCTGGAATCCGGTGAAATCAAGGTGTTTGACACCAAGACCTTCACCGTAGACGGTAAAGAGCTTACCACCTATTTGGCTGACGTTGTCGATGAAGGCGACTTCAAGCCCGAGACCGAAGCCATTGAAAACGGCGAGTTTGGGGAATCCTCTAAGAGATCTGCTCCTTACTTCGATATTAAGTATATCGACGGTATCAGCGAATAATTTAAAGTAACTCAACCCTTTAGGCGGAGCAAATCGCTCCGCCTAAAGCTGTTATAACTTTCAAAAAAAGTCAGCCTTGACAAGAAAGGTGCGGGTTTTCTTGTGAAAGCTGAAAACAGATTGAAAAGGTGATGTGAGAATGGCTCCGGCGGCGATTGAACTAAAAAATATTACCAAAACATTCGGAAGCATTGTTGCAAATAAAAATGTCAATCTTTCGGTTTGCAGCGGCGAGATTTTATCGTTGCTGGGCGAAAACGGAAGCGGCAAAACCACTTTGATGAACATCATATCGGGTATTTATTACCCCGATGAAGGGCATATTCTGATTGGTGGTGAAGAGGTCGTAATACGGTCTCCGAAAGATGCGTTTCAATACCGCATCGGGATGATTCACCAACATTTTAAACTGGTTGATGTTTTCACCGCGGCGGAGAATATAGTGTTGGGGCTAAAGGAGAAAGGCCGGTACGATGCCAAAAAGGTCGAGGCTAAGGTGGCCGAAATCAGCGAGAAGTATGGGTTTAACATTGACCCCACTAAAAAAGTTTATGAAATGTCGGTCTCCGAAAAACAGACGGTCGAGATCATCAAAGTGCTGTAT
>CAJOQU010000058.1 GCA_905236975.1 uncultured Clostridia bacterium | reverse complement strand
TCGACAGGATTTTCGCTTTGGTGGACCTGAAGAGACTCGAACTCTCGACCTCTCGGATGCGAACCGAACGCTCTACCAACTGAGCTACAGGCCCTTATTAAATTTATGAAATTGTGGGGTGTGTAAAGATGTGCGCCGGGCTGCCAACTGCACTGCGGCCCTACATGGAATTGCGCGGCGGGGGTGTCCCCGCCCACGCGACATTCCTATTTTACTCCATCCAGTACTTCCTGTCAAGTGTTCTGAACGAAATTGATGAAAAAATATGCTCTTTTTTTATAATTTCACTGCCGTCAAGGTCAGCAACGGTGCGTGCAACCTTCAAAATACGGTCGTATGCGCGGGCGGACATGCCAAGTCGATCAAAGGCTTTTTTCAGATATTCCGATGCGCTGTCCTCCAACACGCAGAACTGTTTTAAGAGCGCCGGTGTCAGCCGTGCGTTGCAGGATACGCCGGTTCCGCGGTACCGCTCGATCTGGATTTGACGCGCTTTGTTGACGCGCTTTCGGATATCCGCCGAGTGCTCGGCCGGTTTGTCGGAATGCAGCTCTTCGTAATTCACGGGCGGCACCTCAACATGCAGATCAATGCGATCCAACATAGGCCCCGAAACGCGATTCAAATATTTTTTCACCGCGGTTGTGGTGCAGGTGCATTCTTTGGTGGGGTGACCGTAAAAACCGCAGGGACAGGGGTTCATAGCGGCCACCAGCATGATCTGACTGGGGTAGGTCAACGATCCGGCCACGCGGGAAATAGTGACCCGCCCATCCTCCAACGGTTGACGCAGCGCCTCCATTACATCCCGCCGAAATTCGGGCAGTTCATCTAAAAACAGGACGCCGTTATGCGCCAACGAAATCTCGCCCGGGCGGGGCACCGCGCCGCCGCCTGCAATGCCCGCCACCGAAACGGTGTGGTGCGGCGACCGGAACGGCCGTGCGGTCACAAAAGGATGTTGCCGGTCTAACACCCCGGCAATGGAATGGATTTTGGTGGTCTCGATGGATTCTTCAAAGGTCATTTCCGGCAAAATACCGGGCAGGCGCTTGGCCAGCATGCTTTTGCCTGCTCCCGGCGGGCCGATCAACAGGATATTATGGCCGCCCGCCGCGGCGATTTCCAGCGCGGTTTTGGCAGCGTACTGCCCCTTGACGTCGCAAAAATCAAGCGTTTCTTCCTGCGGAAAAGCCGCCGGTTCGGTTTTTTGCACCGGAGTCAGCGGTGCTTCCCCTTTTATATGGCCGATGACCTGTCGCACATCGGCAACGCCATACACCGTGACGCCCTCGATCACCGCGGCCTCCGGGGCGTTCTGCGCGGGAACAAAAATATTTTTGACCCCGTTTTTTAAGGCGGTAATGGCAATAGCCAGCACGCCGCCGACGGCACGCACCTTGCCGTCCAGTGCGACCTCACCGATAAAAACGCAGTCGCTCAGGTCGGCCGTTAATTGACCCGAAGCCTTTAAAATGGCAAGCAGAACCGGCAGATCATAGATGGAGCCTTCTTTTTTCAGATCAGCCGGAGCTAAATTGACCGTGATTTTACCGGTGGGAAACCGGAATCCGCAGTTTTTTAACGCCGCGCGCACGCGGTCGCGGGATTCTTTTACGGCGGTGTCGGGCAGACCCACAATATCAAACGCGGGCAGTCCCGTGGAAACATCCGCCTCTACTTCGATCATATAGGAATCGATCCCAAATAAGCCAACGCTTTGAAGCCGTGAAAACATGCTTTCTCCTTTTTGCCGGGGCGCCGAAAAGGGAACAAAACTTGCGCTTTCCCCCTGCGCCGACGGGTATTAGTCCTTTTTCTTTTCCGCCAGTCGCGCCAACACCGTGGCATAACCCTCGCCCCAGGAGCGGGCAACCCGACTGATGGTGGCGGTGGAGGCGCCGGTTTCCTCTACAATGTCGCTGTAAACGCATTTGTTATAGAGCATTTCCGCCACGGCAAATCGTTGGGCAATAGCCTGAATTTCCTTGGGGGTGCAGGCGTCTTGAAAGAATTTGCGGCACTCCTCCATATCGCGCAGGGAAAGAACCGCCTCGAAAAAGCGATCGTTTGAAATATTTTTTGCCATGACGAACCCTCCTTTATTGTAGTTTTATTTTAACACATGAAAGCGGCAAAGTAAACCTTTAAAATCAAATCTGGGCGGCGGGCGATAGGCGGCGTTATTCTTTCCCCAAATGCCGGCGGATCATGCTGACCGAAAAGGCGTTGGTTGACTGTGAGGGTACAAACACCACATAATCAACGTCATATTCCCGCACATAGTCGGCGATCGAGGCGCCGGTGGTGTTGTGGCGGTAATCCACCGAAACCATGCGGTTATAGTCCCGCACCGCGAAGGCCTCCAGCACATTGGTGAAGGACGCACCCACAAACAGAATACTCGGCTGTTCCTGCCGATCGGTCTCGACCACGGTCAATGCCTTATCGCCGCCCATAAAAGCCGCCTCGTAATCGTTGCCGACGCCGAAAAGGGGAAGATGGCTGATTTTGCCGTTGTCGGTTCGGGTATAGGTTGTTTCGAACTTCGGGGTGACCGTCAGTTCCTCGGGCAGAGACTTGACCTTTTGCCCGATTTGGCGATTGAACGACCCGTTGACAATGACCTTTTCCGCCCCATACAGCGTATCAAACGCCGGTGCTTCCGCGCCTTGTGTAAGTCGAAGAATTTCAGAATAAAGCAGATACCCGCCACGGGGTGTGATGTGGTGATCGGTCGAAAAATACGGCGTTATTTCCGGCGCGGCGGCAAACAGATCATACGCATCGATTAAACGCACGTTGTCGGAAAGGTTGGCCTTGACCGTTTGCACGCTTTTTTGATAAATTTCGACGCTGCTGATGTAGGTGTCCGGCAGGTCGGCGGTCATGACCGCGTCTTTTCGAGGGATGGATAAAAACAAAAATTCCGCTCCCGCCCGATTTACCTCGTCGGCTGTCTCGTTGACAAGCGCCGTAGCCTCGGCCAGCTCCCGGTAATAGTTTTTGCCCACGGTTTGGTATGCGGCGTAAAGCTGCCCGTTGCCGCCCTCGGCCACATCGCCGTAATAGTGCTGGAACCAAAAGAGGTAATACCCCTGAATCAAGCGGTCGCGAAAAGCCAGTTGATCGGAAAAAGCCGTGGTAAGCCCACTGAAATACGCATCGTTTGTAAGATCGGAAAGGCGCGGCGCCGCAAAGGTTTTCAGCTCACGTTTTTCTAAATCGCTGTAAGTTTTCCGGCCGGTGACGGTGCCGACAAAAAACACGATCATGACCGCAAACAGCAGTCCGCAAAAAAGGCGTTTGATTTTTTTCATGTTGGCCTCCTAAAACCGGAAATAGATGAACGGATCGTAAGAGGAATGCGCCAAAAAGACAACCGAAACCGCAAATACCGCCAGCAAAAAGCCGTAGTGCGCGGCCTCTGACAGAAGGCGCAGCCGTTGATTCTTGATTCGGCCGATGCGTTTGATCGCTTTTGGATAAACCGGCGCCGAAAAAACAGCCGCCATAATAAAATAGGGAAAATAGGTTTGCAGATACAACGCCGCCTCGCGCCAGCCAAGGGTCGAAAACCGCAGTCCAAACAGTGCTTTCAGCATTGCGGCCGCGGCGGGCAGATCATCGGCGCGGAAAAGAACCCACCCCACCAGCACCACAAGCAGGGTCAACACGCACCGTACCGCACGGGGCAGGCGGGCAAGCCGGTTTTGAAGCAAAAACTTTTCCAGCGCTAAAAACACAAAATAATAAAGCCCCCACAGCACAAAATTCCAAGAGGCGCCGTGCCAAAAGCCGGTCAAGACCCACACAACCAACAGATTGAAGATCTGCCTTGCCACACCTTTTCGGTTGCCGCCAAGCGGAATATAGACATAATCGCGAAACCAACCGGAAAGCGAAATGTGCCAACGCCGCCAAAATTCGGTGACGCCGGCCGCCGTATAGGGATAGTCAAAATTTTCAGAAAAATGGAACCCGAAAACCCGGCCGAGACCAATGGCCATGTCGGAATAACCTGAAAAATCATAATAAATCTGAAACATGTACGCCAACGCGCCCAAAACGGCCACCGGTGTGCTCGGCTCGTCCAGCCCATACACAATGTCGGCCAACAGCCCCATTTGGTTGGCAATCAGCATTTTTTTGCCAAGCCCCAACACGAACCGCTCCGCCCCGTAGGCGACGTCGTCAAGCGAACTCGTTCGCACCGCGATCTCATGTTCAACGGTTTGGTACCGCACGATGGGCCCTGCCACCAGCTGCGGGAAAAAGCTGACATACAAAAGCAGATAAAACGGGTTTTTTTGCACTGCGACCTCACGGCGGTAGACGTCGATCACATAACTTAACGCCTGAAAGGTGAAAAACGAGATGCCGACCGGCAGCACCACGTCCCTCAGCGTGATATCCGCATGAAAAAGGCGGTTGAAGTTTTCCGCAAAAAAGCCGAAATACTTGTAATAAAACAAAACGCCGATATTGCTGACCACCGCCGCGGTCAACCACACCTTTCGAAAGCGGCCGCGGTCGATCAGCAGCGCAAACAGGTAATCGGCCAACACCATGCCGATCACCAGCAGAATATAGCGCGTTCCGCCGAAATAATAAAAAACCAGACTGAACACCAGCAGAACAGCATTTTTCAAGCCTTTGGGGCTGATAAAATAGATCAGAAAAAGCAAAGGCAAAAAACCAAACAAAAAAATCGCGCTGCTGAAGATCATGGGATAAACTCCTTTCAGGAGGATTTTTCAGAGGGCGTTTTCGGCAAACACAGCTTTAACAGTATCGGGGTCAAAAGCGCCGCGGTGATAACGCAAAGCACAATGGCAGGGAAAACCGCACGGTCGATGTTGCCGCTGTCGATCCCCTTTTGCGCCACCATTAAAGCCACTTCGCCGCGTGCCACCATGCCCACACCGACCGTCAGTGCCTCGCGCCGGGGCATTTTGCAAAGCCTTGCCGCCAGTCCGCAGCCGATCACCTTGGTCAATACGGCGGCGACCGCCAAAACCAGTGCGAACAGCAAAATACCGGCATTCAGCCCAGAAAGATCGGTTTTTAACCCAATACCGGCAAAAAAGACCGGTGAAAACACCAAATAGGAGGCGGCGGTGATCTTTTTGGCCACAAATTTTCGGGATTCGGTTAAATTACAAAGGATCACGCCCGCAAAATAGGCTCCGGTAATATCCGCCACGCCGAACAGTCTTTCCGCGCAGAAGGACATAACGAAGCAAAAAGCCAGCGCCCACACCGCCACACGGCGGCTTTTTTCGTGGTGGATGGTGATTTTTTTGAAAATGCGGTAAACAATCACCCCGACCACCAGCACAAATACAAAAAAGCCCGCGATTTTGACGGTCACCAAAGCCGGTTTGACCGAGCTGTCGCTCATGGCCGATAAAATGCTTAATACCACAATGCCGATCACATCGTCAATAATCGCGGCCGAAAGCAGGGTGGCGCCCACACGGGTTTGCAGTTTGCCCATTTCGCTCAAGGTTTCCACCGTGATACTGACCGAGGTCGCCGCAAAAACCACCCCGATAAAAGCCGCCTTCAGCAAATTCGGATAGGTAAACGAGTCGGCATAAAACAAATAATACACGCCGCCGCAGCCGAGGATCGGCACAAAAACGCCCAGCACCGCGATCAGGCAGGCGGCAGGGCCGGTATGTTTCAGCTCTGCAAGGTCGGTGTCGATCCCGGCCAGGAACATGAGCAGGATCACCCCGATCTCGCTGGTTTTCAGTAAAAAATCCGATTCGGTCAAAATCCCCGCGCCGCTGGGCCCCAGCAAAATGCCGGCTACCAGTGCGCCGACCACCTGCGGCAGATGCACCTTTTCCGACATTAAGCCGAATATTTTGGTGAACAATAAAATAATGCCCAGCGCCAATAAAAAATTGTATGAATCCATCTTTTGTGCTTCCTTTTTGTGCGGATCAATTACAGATATAATCGAAGGGACTTTACGAGCGTGCCTGTAAAGTCCAAAGTCAATATACAAAGGCGTCCATGAGCGTTACAAAAAAAGGGGATTAAAAACGAATTTAAAACCCTCTGTTTTTCAGGTCATTCACCAACTGAACGTAAAATTCCCGCACGTCAAAGCCGGGAATATTCTCTCGGTTGAGATCGATCACGTCTCCGTGGGATACGCCGCGTTTTCCGGGGGAAGATGCGTAAATAAACCGTTCTCCCCACTTTGCCGATGAAAGAGAAACAAGGCCGTCATTTTCGCCGTCAAAACAATTGACCAAATGATAGGAAAAATTAAGGGGGAATTTTCCGCTTGTGGCCTTTTTCAGTTTAGAACCGGTACTTTGGTAATAAACGCCCTCTTTGTCGGGCAT
>CAJOQU010000057.1 GCA_905236975.1 uncultured Clostridia bacterium | reverse complement strand
GAATTCCCCCTGCGAATAAAAGCGGATGTCCTCCCCCGCCGGAATGTCGCCGGTCAACTCCACCTTGTAGGGTTCGCCTTTTTCCTCAAAAAAGGCAACGGCTTCTTCGCGGCTTTTGAGTGAGCGTTCTAATTTAAGGTCTTCTTTGACGATTTTTTTCATCTCGGCCTCAATTTTTTCAAGGTCTTCGGGGGTGAACTTGTTTTCCACGTCAAAGTCGTAGTAAAAGCCGTCGTCCACCGCGGGGCCGATGGCAAGCTTGGCCTCGGGATACAGCCGTTTGACAGCCTGCGCCATGATGTGCGAAGCCGTGTGGCGGAAGGTGCGGCGGCCGTAGTCGTCTTCAAAGGTTAAAATTTCAAGGGCGCAATCCTCGGTCAAGGGGGTGCGCAGGTCGGCGTTCTGCCCGTTAATGCGGGCGGCGCAGGCTGCGCGTGCAAGCCCGGCGCTGATTTGTTTGGCCGCGTCATATGCGGTGCTGCCCGATTCGACCTGCAAAACCGAGCCGTCTTTTAACGTAATGTTTATCATGAGTTTCTCCTCCGTTAAGAAATAGAATATTAAGCGATTGCGAAAGGCAATCGCAATGACTAATTTCTAATTACTAATTACTAATTACTAATTACTAATTGTCGCAATCGCCCAGAAATAGAAAAACGCCCCCGTTCCGACAACTGTCGGGACGAAGGTTCAACATCTCCGCGGTTCCACCCGGGTTCCGCCTAAAAGGAGGCGGCGCTTAACGCCTTTAACGCAGGCATACGTCCGTGTTGCGGCACACGGCGCTCAAAGGGGGTGTTCACTTTTCCTGCCTTTGCGCGGCTTTCAGCCCATGGCGCGCGCTCTCTAAAAAAGGCGGATGAAAAGCTACTGTTCTTCTCAACACTTTAACACCCTTATGATACAACGCCGTGAAACATTTGTCAAGTATTTTTCACGCACAGGCGTTCGGATCCTTGTATGAGTAAATTCCCAAAGTAAATTCCACAGTGGAATTTAGAAGTGGAATTTACTATTAAATTCCGCAAAACCGGCAAAAGGAATCCTTGACAGTACGGACTTTTTTGTGGTAAAATATATCCATTATTTAGGAGGAACTCCTTTATTACGGTTGTGTAAAGGCGGGGCGTTCCTATTAAAAGATAACCTCGGCAACAACAGATTTATTCTCCGTCTGTTTAGCAAATTGAAAGCCACCGGTCAGTACGACAGGCGGCTTTCGTTTTTTCATATTGAAAGGGCAAGGTCAAACAAAAACTTGCTTTTGTTGGTCGGAATGTCAGGCTGCCGGGAGCGGCTTAGGCAATGGGTTCAAAATCGGCGGCGCCGTGCTTACACAGCGGGCAGACGAAATCTTCAGGCAGTTCGTCGCCCTCATAGACATAACCGCACACCTTGCAAACATACCCCTTTTTGCCTTGTGTTTGGGGCTTGGGTTTCACGTTGTTTTGGTAATAGGTGTAGGTCATGGTCTCCTTGTCGGAAAGTACCCGCGCCTCGGTCACCGAGCAGATAAACATGCCGTGGGTGTCAAGATCAACATATTGCTCGACCTTGAGCGACATAAAGGAATTGATATACTTGTCTAAAAAGGCCAGCCCGTTGTCAGAACGCAAGGGGGTCTCCCCTGCAAACTTATCGGCGCCGCGGCCGCTTTGGAAGCCGAACCGCTCAAATACCGAAAACGGCGCTTCGACCGACAGGCAGTTGACGTTCATGGTACCGGTCTGTTTGATGATGTGGTGCGAGTAGTTCTGCTTGTTAATGGTCACGGCAATGCGGTTGGGCGAGCTTGTCACCTGCGAGACAGTGTTGACAATCAGTCCGTTATCCTTTTTGCCGTCGTTTGAGGTCACCACATATAATCCATACCCGATGTTAAACAGGGCGGTCAGGTCGTTTTTATTGGCAGTCTCGTCGTGTTGAGCCAAATAATCGCGGCAAAGCTCGTCAGCCAGGTTTTCGATCTGTTCTTTGCTGATGTCGTTCAGCGCCGAGGTGATCTTGACCGTGGTATCGGTAAAGGTCAGATTTTTACAGTCGGCAAGCATTTGGCGCATGGTTTTGGCTGCTAAAGGCGCCCAGGAGCCGTTTTCCATGAAAGCAACGGTCTTGTTTTGGAAGCCGCGTTCGGTCAAATGGTTGATGAACTCCCGCATAAAGGGAAAAATTTCGGCGTTGTAGGTGGTGGTGGCCAGTACGATACGGCCGTAGCGGAAAGCGTCTTCCACGGCCTCGGCCATGTCACAACGGGCAAGGTCGTTTACCGCAACTTTGGGGCAGCCTTTGGCTTTCAGCTTTTCGGCCAACAGCTCCACTGCTTTTTTGGTGTTGCCATAAACGGAGGTATAGGCGATCATAATGCCCTCGGTCTCGACCCCGTAGGACGACCAGGTGTTGTATAACCCAATATAATAGCCCAGGTTTTCGGTCAAAATCGGGCCGTGCAGGGGGCAGATGATTTGAATATCCAGCGCGGCGGCTTTTTTCAACAGCGCCTGCACCTGTGCGCCGTATTTGCCCACAATGCCCACATAATATCGGCGTGCCTCACAGGCCCAGTCTTCATCGGTATCCAACGCGCCGAATTTGCCAAAGCCGTCAGCCGAAAACAGCACCTTATCGGTTTGGTCATAGGTCACCATCACTTCGGGCCAGTGTACCATGGGTGCGGCGATGAATTGCAGGGTGTGGGTGCCAAGCGCCAGCGTGTCGCCTTCGCTCACCACCAGGCGGCGATCCTCAAAATCGGTGCCGAAGAAATTTTTCATCATGCCGAACGCCTTGGCGGACGAAACCACCGTGGCCTGCGGGTAGGCGTTTAAAAAGTTCACAATGTTGGCCGAATGGTCGGGCTCCATGTGCTGTACCACCAAATAATCGGGTTGGCGGCCGTCCAGCGCTTTTTCCAAATTGTCAAGCCATTCATGGGTGAAGTTTTTATCCACCGAATCCATCACGGCGATTTTTTGATCACGAATGACGTAAGAGTTATACGCCATGCCGTTGGGAACGTCGTATTGCCCTTCGAACAGGTCGATTTGGTGATCGTCAACCCCAACGTAAAAAATGTCTTTGGTAATGTTCATGGTATTGCTCCTTTATGTGATATTGATTTTATTTTACAGGCGGGTTCCGCTCTCATCAAGAAAGAATTGTTGAACTTTCCGTCCAAAAGTAGTATATCAGCGCCGCGTTCTGCTGTCAAGCGGTTTAGCGGAATTTATCAAGCGTATTTATCAAGCGTAAGCCTTGACTTATGGGGGAAAATATGCCAAAATAAAAAGGCAGCATCCATATGCCTGTAAGCCAGGGCTTGTCTTGCTTAAAAGACCGGCCGGGTTTTATTTTGTGTGGAAAGGAGGAAAGCGGCATGAAGATCCTGGTGACCGGCAGCAGCGGCGGCATCGGTAAGGCCGTGGTTCTGAAGTTTTTGCAGGCGGGGCATACCGTGATCGGAATGGATTTGTTGCCGGCCGCGGTCGAACATCCCTGCTATCGG
>CAJOQU010000056.1 GCA_905236975.1 uncultured Clostridia bacterium | reverse complement strand
ATGCATCCGTTCTTGAACCGTTTTTCCAAACCTCAAAATGCAAATGATTTCCTGTGCTTCTGCCGGTTGAACCGACAAACGCTATGACCTGCCCTTTTTTGATGTGCTGACAAAGCGGAATACGGCAAATTATTCCGTACTCCGCTGAAAAGCATTTTTTAACTTTATGAGATAAAAAAAGACCTAAACTCGCATTACACGAATTTAGGTCATAAATTTATTTGATTATGCCGTTTGACGCCGTCCGCCGGCTTTGGGATAGCCTCCGGCTGGTCAACGGTCTATACCACAGCGCCGCGGCGATTGCAAGGGCACTTTTTGGGAATTTTCGGAATAAAATGGCATAGCGGTAATTCCCCTGACGGAGGTGATCGATTGAAGACCTTACAGGATATTACACCGGGCAAGCAAGCGGTGATAGTGCAAATTCATTGCTCGGGCGGCATGCGCAGACGGCTGCTTGATATCGGCCTGACGCCGGGAGCCAAAACCGAATGCGTAGGCGTCAGCCCCTGCGGCGACCCAAAAGCCTATTTGGTACGCGGCGCGGTCATTGCCCTGCGCAGTGAAGACGCCGCACAGGTGGAAATCGCGTGAACCCATTGCATTTTACCGGTAATTTTGCTAATATTAAAATCATAAAGAAAAACGGGCTTCAAGCCCTTCATACCGAACGATTTGCAAAACCAAGGAGTGACCGTCATGGAACATTATGACATTGTGATTATCGGGGGCGGCTGCGCGGGGCTGACAGCCGCCGTCTACGCCCGCCGGGCACAAAAATCGGTGCTGTTGCTTGAAAACAACGCCTTTGGCGGGCAAATCACCGCCTCGGCCGCTGTGGAAAATTTCCCCGGTTTTCAAAACATTAAAGGAACGGAGCTGGCCGACCGCTTATTTGCCCAGGCCGCCGCGCTTGGAACCGAGACCCGGTTTGAAACCGCCCTGTCGATTGAAGAAAGCGAGAACGAGAAAATCGTGGTTACCGACGGCGACCGCTATTCCTGCGGCGCATTGATTATAGCGGTGGGACTGCGCCACCGCATGACCGGTCTGAGCGGCGAAAACCGTTTGATCGGGCGCGGGGTTTCCACCTGCGCGGTCTGTGACGGCGCTCTATTCAGAGGAAAAGACACAGCCGTTTTAGGCGGCGGCAACACCGCCGTGCACGATGCGCTGTATTTGGCCGACCTATGCAAAAGCGTGACCGTCATTCATCGGCGAGATACCTTTCGTGCCGACGCCGCCGCGGTGGAAGCCCTGAGCCAAAAGCCCAACGTACGCTTTCTGTTCCATACGGTTTTAAAAGAAATCCACGGTGACGAACGCCTTTCCTCGCTTACCGTGACCGATACGGAAACAGGGGAGGATTCTTCCCTGCCGGTCGCCGGCCTGTTTTTGGCCATCGGGCTGTTGCCGCAAAACGAACCGTTTCAGGGCGTGGTGGAATTGGATGAATCCGGCTACATCAAAGCGGGGGAAGACTGCCGCACCTCCTGCCGGGGCATCTTTGCCGCCGGAGACTGCCGCACCAAGCCGCTGCGCCAACTGGCAACCGCCGCAGCGGACGGCGCGGTGGCGGCCACCGGCGCCTGTCGGTTTCTTTCATAACGCCCCCTTCTTCCTTTCACTATCCTGTTGTATTGTGAAATAAATAATTTCGCAATTACAAATCGTAATTCGTAATTAGAAATTTATCATAAAGCCCTTTTGTGCTTTGATTATATTGATAATTTACAAATAATTCCTAATTTCTCATTCCTAATTCCTCATTACGAAGTTTGTAGTCTCTTTTATTCGAGCTGTTTTTTACAGCCCCTCATGATTTTGCTTCGATTCCTTTGCAGAAGTGCAGTAACTTTTGGCTGTCTGTATAAAATTTTTCACGATGGGGTTATCGTCTGTGCCGTGCTGTCTTGCAATATATATTGTGCGGTGGGATTCTTTACTTTTTGGCAGGAAAAACAGGATGTTTTCCGCATTGTATTGTTTTTGGCGGATAGCTGAATCGGTTGTTATAACGGCTCCGATACCCGCACACATTAAATTGTAATGCATTTCGCTGTGACGTGCGTTTTTAATTTCGCAAGGCGCGGTTTTAAAATCTCCAAGCATTTGTGTCATTCTGCGTGCGGTGTCTGACCTATCGGTATATTTAATGAATTCTATGTGATTGAATACAGATAAATCTTCGATCTCTCGTTCCCTTGAATACTTACCTGTCAATATTTCTTCGCGCGTTAAGGCCAGGTGTGATAATTCTTTGGCACCTTTCATCTCCTTTGGCATTGCAATGACCAGCCGTTCTTTAAAAATCGGATCCATGATATATTTGCTGTGGTCAGCGGTATATGTTACTAACAAATCAATTTCACCGTTTTTTAATTTATCCCAAAGAACGCCTGAGCTTCCTACATTTCCAATATCGAGGGTCATCTTAATATGGGGATATTTTTTATGAAATGCTCCGCAGATTTCGGACATCAGGAAATAGGAAGCAAAACTTGAGCCGCCTATAGTCAGCGAGCCATAACTCATATCGGAGAGTTCACGGAGTCTTTGGCGCATATTACTCTCGCTTTCGATGATTTCTTCAATGGCTTGTATATAGATTCTGCCTTGCGGAGTAAGGGTCAGCGGCACTTTTGTTCGATCAAAAATACGTATGCCCAATTCTTTTTCAAGCCTTGATACGGCAGCACTGAGCGCGGGTTGAGAAACGTAAAGCGCCTTTGCCGCCGCCGAAAAACTTTTTTCCTTATATACTTGATAAGCATATTTTGCAGATAATTCCACCAGATCCACTCCCTTATAATATATATATTATAATGTTATTATATTATATATATTTGATTATACATTAAAGTGGTAGTATAATCAATAGGCAGTTTTTTGGAAAGTGGAATAGATGATGAAACAAAAGATAAACAGATTTATAAAACTATATCCGTGGTACGCGGGGCTCACAGGTGACCTTTTATTTTATATTGCGATAGATACTCTGTTTTTAACAGTAGTAAAAAACTTTTCCCCGGCGCAAATCGTTTCCATTACCTCTTTTTCGCAATTTGCCTGTATCGCCCTTCAGTTTCCGATTCTTTTTGTAATTAAGCGGATAGGAAATACCAACTCTGTGCGAGCGGGCGGTTTATGTCTTTTGTTTTCTTCAATATTCATTACATTTGGCAAAAGTTATTATCTTGTCTTGCTTGGCAGAATTTTTCACGATGTTGCCTCCGTTTTCCGCTCGGCATCCTTTGTGGCACTTGAAAATAATCTTGATTTGATCGATAAACGCCATGATTTTGTGCGGATAAGAACGGCCGCAAATACGGTTTACGCAGTTATTACAATGCTAATTTCTTTTGTGGCAAGCCTGATGTTTAACCTTTATCACTATCTGCCTATGATTGGCTGCATCACGACCTGCACAATAGGTTTCATACTTTCATTTTTTATGAAAGACTATTCGGATTATAATAAGATTTCCTATAAAAACGTAAAAGGTGAAAAGGTAAAAATACATTACAGTAAGTTTATTATCATGGCAATGGTGGTTTACGCCGTTTTTTATCCGATTGTAACCGAAGGTCAATCCGGGGGGAAATTGTTTATTCAACAGCACATACTTTTGGATTTCTCTGTCGATACAACCTCACTTATATTAGGAGCAATCATCTGCGTTTCGCGCATTATCCGCGTATTCTCCAATGTTTTGTTTGCAAGGCTATATGATCGGTATCACGAAAAAATGGGGGTGGCTTTGCCGATCTTACTTTGTTCTGCCATAGGATTTATGCTGTTCGGTTCGTTTATTCCTTTTGTAATCGTAAAAATAGCAGTAATGTCTATCGGTTACATAATCATTCTGTTTGTAAGAGATCCTTTCAGACTTTATATGCAGGATGTCATTTTTGAAAACACGCCAAAAGAACAACATCAGACCTTGCTTACCATGCTCGAATTTGGCGTAAAGGTAGGAACTGTCGGAATGGGACTTTCATTCTCTGCTGTTCTTCTCAAATACCCAATGCTTGTGGTTATGGCAATCATGTTCCTCATTGCATTCATTGAAATCTTTTTAAGCATGAAACTTTATAAAATGGTTATGGTGACAAAAGAAACACAAACAGTACAAACAAAAAAGGAGATTGTTCATGAAAGTGATTAAAAAATTCTTTTCCCTCGCTCAACCGGGTCGCCCAAAAAGGTTGCCCGGTTGATCTGCTAACTATATGGTATTAAAAAAATTTTCGTAAATTCCCAAAGTAAATTCCACTGTGGAATTTACTTTGGGAATTTACTTTAAAAAAATTTTTAGAAAATAATATAAAATTATTCTTGAAAATACTTGACAAAGCTATTATAATAATGGTAAACGGGCGAATTTGTGGATTTTCTGGCAGGGCGTCAAAAAACCCTGTAAATTCATCATTCTGATTCCCTGAAGGAGGTGCAAAAATGCCGGTAGTATTGATCCATACCATCGCTGTGAGCGCGAACGAAATTCCCAATTGGTTTGCTGTATGTATGGGCATTGGAACCGTGTTTGTAGGTCTTATCTGCATCATTCTTCTCTGCACGATCATGGGACTCTTCTTCCGGGAGAAGGATCATCCTGCAAAGCAAACGGTCACACCAGATCCCGCGCCGGTCGAAAACCGTCAAGAGATCATAGCGGCTGTTTGTGCCGCCGCCGCCGAGGAGATGGGAACCGACATCTCCGCCCTGCGGGTGGTTTCCTTTAAAAAGCTATAAGCAGGACAAAAGCTTCGCCTGAAAATCAGGTTCAAAGCACACAAAAATCAACCAAAACAAACGAAATTCGGAACGAGGTTTATTGCAATGAAAAAGTATAAAGTTACAGTCAACGGCACCGCCTACGAAATCACCTTGGAGGAAGTAGACGCGGCCGAGGTTCAGTCCGCTGCGGCTAAAACAGCCGCCAACGCGTCGGCACCGTCCGCCGCGCCTGCCGGCGGCGAGAGTGTCAACAGCCCCATGCCCGGCACCATTTTGTCGGTCAATGTCACAAACGGGCAAAGCGTGAAAAAAGGCGATGTTTTAATGATTTTAGAGGCCATGAAAATGGAAAATGAGATCATGTCCCCCTGCGACGGCACCGTTTCCTCTGTTCAGGTGGCCAAGGGCGCTTCGGTGGAAAGCGGCACTTTGCTTTGCACCATTTCTTGATCGGGTGAATCGATATGTTAGATAAATTGATCGAATTTGCAAAAAGCACCGGTTTTTACCTGCTGTTTGGGCAGTTGCAGGAAAACTGGGGTTCTCTGGTTATGATTCTGGTGTCGCTGTTTTTGCTGTGGCTTGGAATCAAAAAGCAGTTTGAACCGTTGTTGCTCATCGGTATTGCGTTTGGCATGCTGTTGACCAACCTGACCGCCTTTACCCCCAACGACGCCATGTATCACACCGAACTTTGGACCGAATTTATGGACGAAGGCAGCGCCTTTTACCACTCTTACGGTCACATCATGTCGCACGGCGGTCTGCTTGATATTTTGTACATCGGGGTCAAAACCTGCTTGTACCCTTGCTTGATCTTCATAGGCATTGGCGCCATGACCGATTTTGAGCCCCTGATCGCCAACCCCAAGTCGCTGTTGCTCGGTGCAGCCGCGCAGATCGGCATTTTCGTTACCTTTTTGGGCTGCGTGTATTTGGCTTTCC
This sequence comes from uncultured Clostridia bacterium, assembly GCA_905236975.1. Taxonomy (GTDB): domain Bacteria; phylum Bacillota; class Clostridia; order Oscillospirales; family Acutalibacteraceae; genus UBA737. The sequence continues at coordinate 725 of CAJOQU010000056.1, read as the reverse complement.
CGCAGCAAGCGGCCGCCTCTATTGGAATCATCGGCGGTGCGGACGGCCCGACCGCCATTTACACCACCTCAAAACTCTATCCAAGCCTGCTTGGCCCCATCGCCGTGGCAGCCTATTCCTACATGGCGCTGGTGCCGGTCATTCAGCCGCCGATCATGAAATTACTGACCACCAAAAAAGAGCGCACCATTGTGATGAAACCGCTGCGCCATGTAAGCAAAACCGAAAAAATCTTGTTCCCCATCATCGTAACCATTTTTGTGGCGCTGCTGGTACCGTCAGCCACACCGCTGATCGGTTGTTTGATGCTTGGCAATTTGTGGAAAGAATCGGGCGTTGCGGATCGTCTTTGCAAAACAGCGCAGAACGAACTCATGAACATCGTCACCATTTTCTTAGGCATTTCGGTCGGTGCAACCGCCACTGCCGAGGCTTTTCTGAATTGGAACACTTTGAAGATCATGTGCATGGGTGTTGTCGCGTTCAGCTTAGGCACCGCAAGCGGCGTGTTGTTGGCAAAATTGATGAATCTGTTCACCAAAAACAAGATCAATCCGCTGATCGGCTCGGCCGGTGTTTCGGCCGTTCCCATGGCGGCGCGTGTTTCGCAAAGTGTTGGCCAGAAAGAGAATCCCTCCAACTTCCTGCTTATGCATGCCATGGGTCCGAATGTGGCGGGCGTGATCGGTTCAGCCATCGCGGCGGGCGTGTTGATTACCTTGTTT
>CAJOQU010000055.1 GCA_905236975.1 uncultured Clostridia bacterium | reverse complement strand
ATCGCTTCACTGCCGCCGACCGTGACCAAAATTTCGCTTTTGGGGCAGTAGTCAAGGTTGAATTTTCGCAGCATGTATTGTGAAATTTCCTCTAACAATTCCGCAATGCCGCGGTTAGAGGTGTATTTGGTGTGCCCTTTTTCAAGGGAATCAATCCCCGCCTTGCGAACAGGCCAGGGGGTTTGAAAATCCGGTTCGCCCACCCCCAGCGAGATCACATTGTCCATGGTGGCGGCAATGTCGAAAAACTTGCGGATTCCCGAAGGCTTGATCTCTGTCACGGTGGGACTTAAAACCTTGGTATAATCCATCATAAGAGGAATTGCCCCCTATCGTCATTTTCGCCGGTGATCAGCTCTACATCCATTTCTTTATAGCGGCGCATGACAAAATGGGTGGTGGTGGAGGTGACGGAATCAATGGTGGCAAGCTCTTTGGCAACAAACCGTGCCACATCCTGCAAGGTTTTGCCCTTGACCACCACGTTCAGGTCATACACACCGGACATTAAATAAACCGACTCCACCTCGTCATACTTCATGATCTTTTCGGCGACCTCTTCAAAACCAAGCCCGGCCTTGGGCACTACATTGATTTCCACAATGGCTGAAACATATGCAACGTTGATCTTTTCCCAGTCGATCACGGCTTTATATCCACGGATAAAACCGTCTTTTTCCAATTGCTCAATGGCGGCTTGCACGGTTTTTTCCTCGGTGTTCAGCATAATGGCGATCTCCTCCGCCGTGTATTTGGCGTTGCGTGCCAACAGTTTTAAAATTTCGTATTCCATCCTTCTGTCCTCCTGTAAATCGTATTAAACCCCGGCATAAGCCGAAACAAAGGCTTTCATGTTTTGCCAATTTTCTTCCATTTCTTTTACCAGTTTCAGTTGCGTTCGGCAACGGTCAAGGTTTTGATCGGGTCGGTCAATTCTGAAGTAATGATCGCCCTCTAAATAATCGGCCAAAAAGCGCATGCCGCACTCAATGGTCATCATTTTGGCGCCTTCGGGCAACAACGAAATTTCTCCGGCAGTCAGCAGGCCGCCGCAGCCGTCTAAAAAGCCCTTGGTGTAGACCTTAAATTTTTCCATATCAAAATGTACACGGTCAAGGTCGCGTTCGTCCTCGGCGGCGGTGCTGGCGCCAAATCGAATGGCGTCTCCGAAATCATTGACCGAAAAACCCGGCATGATGGTGTCAAGATCGATCACGCAAAGGGCTTTGCGGGTTTTGCTGTCAAGCAGAACATTGTTACATTTTGTATCGTTATGGCTCACGCGCAGGGGCAGATTGCCCGCCGCGTGCGCCTGCTCCAAAACCGCGTAAAACGGTTCGCGGGCATTGATAAACGCGATTTCCTTTTGTGCCGACGCCGCCCGGCCGCAAACGTCTTGCTCTACGGCGTTCAAAAAGGCCCGGTAACGCTTGGGCGTATTGTGAAAATCAGGAATGATCTCGTGCAGTCTGTCGGCAGGAAAATCGGCAAGATCACGCTGGAATTTGCCGAATGCAAAACCGCATTGGTAAAAATCTTCATCGTTTTCGGGCAGATCCATACAAATGGAATCGTCAATAAATTCATAGACCCGCCAAAAAGCGCCGTTGGGATCAATGTAATATGTACAGCCGTTTTCGGCCTGTAAAAAGCTCATGATTTTTTCGTTGGGCGCGGCCTTTTTCTTTAAATGGGCCGTCACGCCGGCAATGTTTTCCATAATAGAGCGGATATTTTGAAAAACATTGGTATTGACCGCTTGCAGAACGTATTTTTTCAAATCGCCGTTTTGCCGTAATTGCAGCAAATAGGTATCGTTGATATGCCCGCCGCCGAATTTCTCGCAGCTGACGCAGGTTCCTTGCAGGTGAAATTGTTTTAAAAGCGGCTGAAGTTCGGTATCGCCCGAAAGCATCATAAGCTTTTCTCCGATCCGCGGCAGGGCTTCCGATCAGGAAGCTGTCGCATTTTTATTCAACGGGGGATGCTCATCGTAAAACCGGTTCGATATCCGGCAAAATTCACATGCCTAAAATCATCATGGCGGTATTGAAATAAATAACCAGCGAAATGGCGTCAACAATGGTGGTGATAAAGGGGCTTGCCATCACGGCGGGGTCAAATCCGATCTTTTTGGCTAAAATGGGCAGCGTACAACCCACCAGCTTTGCCACAATGACCGTGAAGAAAAGCGTCAGGCAAACCACCGCGATCTCATACATCTGTTTACCCGGGTCAAAGGTGTGCAAAACCAGATTGTCGATCAACAGCAATTTCACAAAATTAACTGCCGCCAGGGTTATGCTGCAACAAAACGCGACTCGGATTTCTTTCCAAATCACCCGAAAAAGATCACCAAACTCAATGTCGCCAAGCGAAATTCCGCGGATAATGGTAACCGAAGCTTGGCTGCCGGAGTTTCCGCCCGTATCCATCAACATGGGAATAAAGGCAATCAGCGCGGGGAAAATGGTCAACTTTCCTTCAAAGTTGGAGATGATCGCACCGGTGAAGGTGGCTGAGATCATCAAAAGCAAAAGCCAGGGAATACGCGACCGAAAGGTGGCGAATACGCCGGTGCGGAAGTACGATTTATCCGACGGCAAAATAGCGGCCATCTTTTCAATATCCTCCGTGGCTTCCTCTTGAATGACGTCGATCGCGTCGTCAACCGTGATGATGCCGACCAGGCGGTTTTCCTTGTCGACCACCGGCAAAGCCAGCATATCGTACTTTTCAAATTGACCGGCGACTTCTTCTTTATCATCCATCGTGTTGGCAAAGATGATATTTTCATCCATAATATCGCCGATCACACAGGTCTTTTCATGCAAAAGCAGGTCTTTTACCGTTACAATACCCAACAGCCTTCGACTTTTATCAATGACATAGCAGGTGTAAATGGTTTCGGTATCCACCCCGATGGCCCGGATGCGGTCAAAGGCTTGATCGACCGTCATGGTCTTTTTCAGATCAATATATTCGGTGGTCATAATGCTGCCGGCGCTGTCATCCGGGTAGGCCAAAAGCTGATTGATCATTTTGCGGGTTTGGGCGTCGGTCTGTTGTAAAATACGCTTGGCGACCGTGGCGGGCATTTCGTCAATAATGTCCACCGTGTCGTCCATGAAAAGCTCATCCATGACGTCGCGCAGTTCCTTATCGCTGAACGCCTCGATTAAAAATTGCTGCATTTCCGAGTCCATTTCCACAAAAACCTCGGCCGCAAGCTCTTTCGGCAAAATGCGAAAAATCACAGGGAGATCCCGCTCGGGAATGTCCTCTAAAATAGTGGCGATATCGGCGGGATTCATCTCTGCTAAAATTTCTCGCAGTCGCGCGAACTTCTTTCCTTCGATCAACTCCAAAATTTCTTCCGGCATGATAAATCCCCCT
>CAJOQU010000054.1 GCA_905236975.1 uncultured Clostridia bacterium | reverse complement strand
CCTCCGGGCGGACAGAGACCTTGCTTGCGGCCGCCAAAAGCGCCGGTGTGAACCGTCTTTCCATTGGGGCGCAAAGCGGAGACAACAAAACCCTTGCCCTGCTTGGCCGCACCCATACCGCGGCGGATACCCTTGCCACTGTAAAGGCGGCACGCCGGCTTGGCTTTGAGAATCTTTCCCTTGATTTGATGCTGGGTTTACCTTTTTCGAATGAAGCGACCCTGCAAAATGATCTTGATTTTATGTTGTCGGCGGAGCCGGAACACCTGTCGGCATATCTGCTGAAAATCGAGCCGCGCACCCGTTTTTTTGCCGAGCAAGCTTCCCTTTCCCTGCCGGATGATGACCAACAGGCCGCGCAATACTTGCTTCTGTGTGACGTCCTGAAACAACATGGATACCGCCATTATGAGATTTCCAACTTCAGCAAACCCGGCTTTGAAGGCCGCCACAACCTCGGTTACTGGCAAACAGAGGAATATCTTGGTCTCGGTCCGGCGGCGCACTCTTTTTTTGAGGGCAAACGGTTTTACTACCCCAAAAATTTGAAAGCCTTTTTGACCGGTGCTGATCCCGTTGCCGACGGTGCGGGCGGCGGGAAGGATGAGTACCTGATGCTGCGCCTGCGGCTGGCGGAAGGGGTCAACTTCTGCGAATACCGGCAGACCTTCGGTGAGGATATTGCCGACCGCCTGACCGCGGTTTGCCTTCCTTTTGCCAAAGCGGGGTTGGCCGCCGTAACGAAGGATGGCGTTGCCCTGACCGATCGGGGTATGTTGGTCTCAAACAGCATCATCACCGCCTGCCTTGACGCTTTATAAAGGCCGGCGGCACCCTCTCTCTTGCCGCTTGAGAGAGTTCGTAACCCTTTATGCGGAAAGACAGCGGCGGAACGGAGTTTAGCATGAAAACCTTAAAGATTCACCTGATTCGTCACGGCGCGACCGACGCAAACTACCGGGGACAATACATCGGTTGTAAGACCGATCTTCCTCTCTGCCCCGAGGGTGTCAGCGAGTTACAGCTGTTAAAAGAAAATTTAGAATACCCCGATATCGAACGGTTGTACACCAGCCCCCTGCTGCGCTGCCGCCAAACAGCGGCAGTCTTGTTTCCGCACATGGAGCCAACCTGTATAGACGACCTGCGGGAGTACGATTTCGGTTCGTTTGAAGGCAAAACCGCCGCCGAGTTAGAGGGCGACCCGCACTTTATCCCCTGGACTTCGGGCAAGCTTTCCGCTCCGCCCGGAGGCGAAGAAAACGCAGACTTTATTAAGCGATTATGCACGGGACTCAACACAATTGTGATGGATATGACAGAAAACGGCCATCACAGCGCCGGGGTGGTAATGCACGGCGGCGCCATCATGATGCTTTTAGGCGTTTGCGCTGTTCCCCGCCACAAGCCGGTAGAATGGACGGCCGATAACGGCCGCGGCTATTCTCTGTTGGTTACCCCGTCGCTCTACTGCAAGACCGGCGTGGTCGAGGTGTATGATATCATCTAACCGAATTTCCGGCGGATTTGATCGCCATGGAGCCGACCGCAAATAATCCGCGAAAAAATGCGGCCGACCGCCGCCGAACACTTAAAAAGATAACCGAAATAACCAAGCCGCACGGAGTTGAAAGACCGTGCGGCTTTTTTCTGTCGATTTCAATGTTTTTATGGCATTTCCCCGCCCTTTTGAAAATGCAAGGGAAATGTGTCGAAACAAAAAATTTAATTTCAGTTTATCCCCCATTCATAGCGGCAATACTGGTAGTAAGAACAACGGAGGTGCCGCTCATGTATAACAACAAGGTCATGATCTGCGGGGTCGATACTTCGAAACTGCCGCTTTTAAAAGAAAAGGAAAAGGATGAATTACTAAGACGGGTCAAACAAGGCGACAAAGCAGCGCGCGAAACCCTGATCAATGGCAATCTTCGACTGGTGTTAAGCGTGATTCAGCGGTTTACCGGCCGCGGCGAAAATTTGGACGACTTGTTTCAAGTGGGGTGCATTGGACTGATCAAATCCATCGACCATTTTGATATTACACAAAACGTGCGCTTTTCAACCTATGCCGTGCCAATGATCATTGGGGAGATTCGCCGTTACCTGCGTGATAACAACGCCATCCGCGTGAGCCGCTCGATCAAAGATACCGCCTATAAAGCCATGCAAACGAAAGAACGCCTGACCACGCAAAATCAAAACGAACCCACCGTGCAGGAGATCGCCAAAGAATTGGATCTTCCCACCGAAGAGATCGTAACGGCTCTGGAAAGCATTGTGACCCCCGTTTCACTTTATGAGCCGGTGTACTCCGACGGCGGCGACACCATCTATGTGCTCGATCAGGTGGGCGATCATAACGATGACGAAAACTGGCTTGGTGAAATCGCCCTGAAAGAGGCTATCAAAAATTTAAGCGAACGGGAAAAAAACATCCTTTCCCTGCGCTTTATGCAGGGAAAGACCCAAATGGAAGTCTCGGAAGAGATCGGCATCTCGCAAGCGCAGGTGTCACGGCTTGAAAAAGGCGCTCTCAAAAAGATTCGGGAATAGTCACAGCAGAACGAATCCGTCATTTCGTGTGTTTTGCATGAGAAATTCATGTATTATTCCTCTATCACTTCTGTGAATCCAAAATCTTCAATCGTTACTTCATAAGAGTAAGCCGGATCGTTGGTTGAAAGAATATAAACCGACAACCCGATTGCAAAGGCGGCAACGCAAATCAAAACGCACAAAATAGCAATTTTGATCATTTTAAAGCGTTTGCGCCGTTTCAGCGTTTCGCTGTCCGATTCTGCCGAAAAAGCTTCGTTGATCAATTTTGGTGTGCCAAAATGTTTTTGTATATCTTCAAAAGAAACTTCGGGATGCTCCGATCGAAAATCCTCTATGCTGTTTTTAAAATCAGCCAAGAATTTTTTCTTTTCCTTGCCCGGACAAAGTAGGGCTCTTTTGATTTTCCCGTAATATCTTTTTAACTTCTTATCAATTTTGTTGTCTTCTGTCATTTTTTACTCCTTGAATTGATGACATGACCGTCAAACTGTCCGAAACATCACCGCCTTCACAAATGAGTACACGCTCGTAATTTTGTTTGATGACAACATGAACCCAAAATATGAAAATCACAACCAAAATCAATAAAACGATCAGCGTGATTTTTAACCATTTATGTACTTTATCAAACGAGGTGCTTTCTTGCAATAAAAAGGCATCTGTTATGTCTTTGGGGCACCCGAATCGATCAACAAGACTTTCGTAGCTTGCATCGGGGTTTTCTTCTAAAAATGCAAAGGCTTCTCTTTTCAGGTCGCGCAGCAGCTTTTTGCGAACCCGGCGCGGCAAAAGACGCCTGATTTCCTTGAAATACCGCTTAAAGTCTTTTGGAATCTTTCTGTCATTTGCCATTTAAGAAGTCCTCCAGATCACCAAACCCCAAAGCGAATAAAACGCCGCGATTCAAAGAAAAATACTCTTTTTTGATTTCTTGAAGATATTCTTTTCCTTGCGGTTCCAAATGATAATACACCCTTGTCCGGCGTTTGCCGACTTTTTCAGTCCGGTCGGAAATAAAGCCTTTATCCAGCAATCGATAAAGGGAAGGATACAAAGACCCCTCCTGTAAAATATACAAACTGTTACTGCTTTGCTCTATTTGCTGGCAAAGCTGATACCCGTACATATCTTCTTTTTCCAGCATGGTAAGCAACATGATTTCAATGGTTCCGCGTTTTAAACCTTCTGATATTGTACTCATAATGTATAATTTTATCACACGTTATTTGTTTTGTAAATACTATATGTTGTAAAATATTGTTGACAAAGTATCAGTAATTCTTTATAATATGAAGTATGAAAGGAAGCGTTTATTTTGAAGAAATTATGGTGTTTTTTGTTATCGGCATTCTTTATTGCTCTTTCCATTCCGCTGATACCGAGAGCGGAAACCCCCTCAGTGAATCCATGCGGTGAATCACTTTTTTGGTCGTTTGACAAGGACTCCGCCACCCTGACCGTTTCGGGCGAGGGCGAAATGGAGGATTTTTCAGCCACCCACCGCGCCCCGTGGCGGGAATGCCCGATCGATCATATCGTGATTGAAAGCGGCGTCACCTCGGTTGGAAACCGGGCGTTTGATTCGCTTTACCCGTTGAGCGTAACATTTCCCGGTACACTGGTGCGCATCGGTGACCGCGCCTTTTCCGGCTCCGGGTTGACAGAGGTGACCATCCCTGCAAGCGTGGAAGTGATCGGGAACCGCGCCTTCGCCGATTCAGAACAGCTTTGCTCTGTGGTAATGCAAACCGGCAGCTTGTCGGTGATAGGCACAAATGCTTTTTATCGTTGTACGGCGCTTGAAACGCTGGTTTTGCCGCAAAATCCTGTTTTGATTGAACCTCAGGCCTTTGCCTACACTGCCGTTCAAACCCTTTCGGTACCACAGGGCTTTACTGAGGTAGGTGAGCAGGCGTTTGCTTATATGGAGGAACTAATGTCGGTGCAAATCGCCGGCTCGGTTCAAAAAATCGGCGACTGCGCTTTTTCAGGCTGTCAAAAGCTAACAGAGCTTGTGTTAGAAGAAGGATTGACAGAGATTGGTCAAGAAGCTTTTATCGGGTACT
>CAJOQU010000053.1 GCA_905236975.1 uncultured Clostridia bacterium | reverse complement strand
GCGCCCATGCCGGCCACGTCGCCCACGTTATCGCCCACGTTATCGGCGATCACAGCGGGGTTGCGCGGATCGTCTTCAGGGATACCGGCTTCTACCTTCCCAACAAGATCGGCGCCCACATCGGCGGCTTTGGTAAAGGTGCCGCCTCCCACGCGGGCAAACAGCGCCATGGAGGACGCGCCCATGCCAAAGGTCAGCATGGCGCTGGACATTTCGTTGACCGGCAACTTTAAAACATTATGCAGTAAAAAGACCCAAATGGAAATATCAAGCAGACCAAAGCCGACCACGGTAAAGCCCATGACCGAACCGGCCGAAAAGGCCACCCGCAAGCCACGGTTAAGCCCTTCGCGGCAGGCGTTGGCCGTGCGGGCGTTGGCGGCGGTGGCGATCTTCATGCCCACAAAGCCCGAAAGCGCCGAAAAAACGCCGCCCGATAAAAAGGCAAACGGCACAAAAATGGTAAGCATGTCAAGCACGGCCATGACAAACAGGATGACCAACATCACCGCGAAAAAGACGGCAACCACCGTGTACTGCCTTTTTAAATAGGCGTTGGCGCCGTTTTTAATGGCGGATGAAATTTTCTGCATTTTTTCGGTTCCCTGCGAAAATTTCAGCACATGTTTGGCCATGAACAGCGCAAAAAGCAAAGCCGCGACCGCACAGACGAATGTCAACAAAACAAAATAATTGTCCATGGTTTTCTGTATCCTCTCTGAGATAAAATGGAGCGATCCGCCGCTTTTGGAAAGATCGCTCGAAAGAATGCAGTTATATTTTAAAAAAAATGATTTCTTCTGTCAACCCTTTTTACTCTCTCCTTCATACTTCTGTATGAAAGCACAAAGGTTATTTAAAAAACAAGGGAACTTTGTGAAATTTTTATCAGATTTGTGGAAGTTTGCCTGTTTTGTTTGATCGCTTTATGGTTCTTGCTCAAATTCCTCGGCCACTTTATGAAGCAATTCCCGAATTTCCAAATGCTGCGGGCAAATTTTTTCGCACTTGCCGCAACGAAGGCAATCCGATGCTTTTCCGCCGCCGGTGGTCAAAATATCGCCGTAATCATCATCCTGATTCCCGTCACAAAGGTTGATTTTCCGATTGTAACAGGAAAACAATTCGGGAATGGGAATTTTCTTCGGGCAATCGTTCTCCAACACGCAATAACGGCACGCGGTGCAGGGGATCATGCGCATGGCGCGAAAAACCGTGCGCACCCGGTCAATGGCGGCGAATTCCTGCTTGGAAAGGGGCTTGAACTCCCGCATGGTATCAATATTATCAAGCATTTGTTCCATGTTGCTCATACCCGACAGCACCATGCGCACATTCGGAAAACTGCCGCAAAACCGCAAAGCATAGGCCGCGTTGCTTTGTTTTTTGACCGCGTCCTTTTGCAGGTCGTCCAAAACCGCCTGCGCATCGTCCGGCAGGTTCACCAAACTTCCGCCCTTGACCGGTTCCATTACAATAACCGGTTTGCCGAATTTCTCACACACTTCATACACGGCGCGGCTGTCGACCGAGGCGTCGTCATAATCCACATAGTTCAGTTGGATCTGCACGATCTCGATTTCGGGGTGTTCGGTCAAAATGCGCTCCAGCACCGGCGCCTTATCATGAAAGGAAAGACCGACATGCCGAATTTTTCCCTCGGCCTTTAACGCGATTGCCGTTTCGTAGGCGCGGCACTGTTTGTACTTTTCATAATTGCCCGCGTTCTGTGCGTGCATTAAGTAAAAATCAAAATACTCCACACCGCAGGCCGCCAGTTGGCTTTCAAAAAACGGCCGTATTTCCTGCTCGTTATGGAAATATTCCTCAGACAGCTTATCGGTCAGCAAATAGCTCTCGCGCGGGTGACGCGACGTCAGGCAGTCCCGCAGGGCGGTCTCGCTTTTGCCGCCGTGATACCCGTGCGCCGTATCAAAATAACGGAACCCGGCCGCCATAAAACGATCCACCATCTCACAAGTTTGCGCTTGATCGATCTCACCGTTTTTTATTGGCAGGCGCATACAGCCAAAGCCGAAGTTACGGTCAAGCTCGGGCAAAAGATCTTTCATGGATTCCATGCCATTTCACTCCTTGTTTGCATTTCTTTCATTTTCCGGTGCAGGACTTCATATCCTTTGTTTTCATCGTCGATCCCTTCAACCGCCTTTTCCATGGGGCAAAGAACGGTTCCGGCACGGTTCATGATCCGCTCGGTCAGGCTGTCACAGCTGCACGCGACCTGCCGCGACCGCAAATACTGCTCGGCGCTTTGCGACATCACCCTGCCGTGTACCGCCGTGACCCCGGCTTTTACAAACAGCAACGCCGCCGCCTTGCCCACCACTGTATCCGCCGCGGAATAACCGCGCAGATCGATTCCATCGGCAAAAAAACGCATCAAAGGGGCAAGGCCTTTGCCGTCGCCCGTCAGGCATCGGCCGTCTTTGCAAAGGCAGACCGCATGCTCGCCGAGTGTGCGGACAGCCGTTTCCAAATCATTCATGCTGATCATCCTTTAACAACAGCCAACGCAGTGCCAAAAGGATGACCGGCGCCGCGATCATCTGCACCAGCACGCCCGCAAGTCCGGCTTGCAGCTGCTGCAGAATCATGGCGGGAGTAAACGATACCACCCCTTGAAAAATCACCGCCAGCACCAAAAAGGACAATCTTCCGGCAAGCTGCGCCGCCGGCACGGCAACAAACGCCCACCACCCGTTTTGGGCGATTTTTTGCGTAAACAAACCCGAAACCAAGGCAAAAACAGCCAGTTCGGCCATCATAAACGGCAAGCGTTCCAGAACGGGCATGGGACTGCCCGCGATGGATGTGACCAAAAAACTGACCAGCGGCGAAAGAAGGCCGACCGAAAGCGCCCAACGGGAGCCGAGCAAACACCCGCCGAGCAAAATCGGCAGATACATCGGCAGCCATTTCACGCCGCCCGGCTGCCCTAACGCCGCATGTACAAGCTGCGGCAAAAGGACCGCCAACGCGATCAAGCCCGCCGAAACCAGCGTTTTGACCGCAATTTTTCCTTTTGCGGATACCCCATAACCGTTCAAAGCATTTTCTAACATGATATACACTCCCGCTTTTTTTATTTTACGCCTGCCTTACGGCGCGGCGCGTTTTTTCATATTGTGTTTAGCGTGATTTTTCACGCTAAATCTTTGTCATCCTCTACCGGCTCGATGTGAATCCTTCCTTTATCGAATAAAATTGGTAGGGGTAACGGGTTCGCGCTCCGGCGCAGGAACACCGCACTGATTACCTGCCGCTTTATTTTCCAGCAGCCACGCGATATTGCGCGCCAGCGTGCGCATGGTTTGCAGACCTTCGATATCCTGCTTGACCTCATCCGGCGTGGAGCCATGCACCTGATTCCAATACTGCGATGTAGCCACGACCATATTGGTCATTTGAAAAAACATATTTAAACGCTCAAACGCCGACGTCGCCCCGCCCCGGCGACAAGACACAACCGCCGCGGCGATTTTTCCCGAAAACTGCGCCGATCCCATGCTGAAATACAGGCGATCGAGAAAAGCGCACACCCGACCGGTGGGGCCGCCGTAATACACCGGAGAGCCCACTACCAGGCCGTCAAATTCACTCCAACGCGATGCGATCCCGTTGACCGCATCGTCAAAAACGCATTTTCCCGTTTTTTTGCAGGCATAACAGGCAATGCAATCCTGCACAGGCGTTTTGCCCAGCCACAAAATCTCGGTCTCAACGCCAAGGCCGTTGAGCGTGTTCGCCACCTCGGTCAGCGCCGTATCCGTACATCCTTTTTCATGGGGACTTCCGTTTACCAATAAAATTTTAGCCATAAAAATCACCATATCTTTCCAAGAGATATATTTTTTAACCGCAGACCAAACGCCGATGGCTCACCCGTAAAAGCCTTTCACGCTCACTTCGCCGCCGGTCACGGTCTCGGTAACGCCGTCGGGGTATTGCACCACCAGCCCGAAATGCGGATCAATATCGATGGCTTTGCCCACCCGTTCGACCCCGCCCCGCAGCAGCGTGACCGTTTGCCCTAACAGCACGGTATGCGCACGGTAAGCCGCATGATATTCTTCCCGACGGGCGGGAAAATCCCGGCACAGTGCGTCTAACCGATCGATCAGCGCCGCGCACAGCCTTGCGCGGGAAAACGGCTTTCCCGCCGCCAGTTTCAGTGATCCGGCCATCCCTCGCAGCGCAGGCGGAAAGTCTTGCAGGTCGTGATTCACATTGATTCCGATGCCCATGACCGCGCTTTGGATTCTGCCGCTTTCGCCCTCGACCGACAGCTCGGTTAAAATGCCGCAGACCTTTTTGCGGTCAACGACCAAATCGTTGACCCATTTGATACCGCAGGAAATGCCGCAGACCTCTTGAATGGCCTCACGCACGGCCACCGCGCCCCATGCGGTAATCTCTGACACCGCCGCCGGGGAAAGATCGCCGACCTCCAGCAAATAAGAGCAATAAATTCCCAGACCCTTTTCCGATTCGAACCGACGGCCAAACCGTCCCTTGCCGCCGGTTTGCATATCGGCGATCACACAATCACCGGGTTTTGCGGTTCCGTTTGCCGCCGCGCTTTTTAAATAGGTATTGGTGGAATCTACCGCCGACAGCACTGTCACCCGCTCGGCACGCACGGGGTCAAGCCACGACAGCATTTCGCCAAGCAGGAGTTTTTCTTCCCCTTTTACAAGGCGGTACCCCTTGTTGGTGATCGATTCGATCTCATAGCCGTCGCTTCGCAGCGCCTTCACCGCGGTGTTGACCGCCGCACGGCTGACGCCCAGGGAGCGGCTGATCTCCTCCCCCGAAATAAAGCCATGGGTCTGTCTTAATTGATAGATCACCTGATCCTTCGTGGAAAGCACTTTGATCGCCCTCTATCTGTATTCTCCTTGTTTTCCGCCGCCGCAACGGAAACGCTTACATTAGACTTACAATGAGTATATAATATATCATATTGCACTAATTCATAGTATAGCACAGCGCTCCCTGGTTGTAAACCCAATATTTTCCGGCAAATTTCGTTTTCGTTTTTCGTTGGGGTTGATATTTTACAGGTGATTCAGTATAATAATAATGAGAAAATCGATTCGGGAGGACACAGCTGTGGATTGTAAACAGTTTTTTAAGCATATCAAGGGCAAGCGCATCGCCATGTGCGGCATTGGGGTGAGCAACACGCCGTTGATTATGGAATTTTTAAAGAAAGGCGCACAGATTTATGCTTGTGACCGCCGCACGCGGGAACAGGTGGGCAGTCTTGCCGATGAAATCGAGGCCGCGGGAGCGGAGCTGCGCCTGGGCGATTCTTACCTTGATAATTTGGAGGCGGATATGATCTTCCGCACTCCTGGTATGAACTTTAACCTGCCGGAGCTGGAATCGGCGCGCAAAAAAGGCATTGCCGTTACCAGTGAAATGGAGGTCTTTTTCGATCTTTGCCCGGCCACCATTTTTGCCGTTACCGGGTCGGACGGGAAAACCACCACCACCACCCTGATTGCCGAAATGCTGAAGGCCGAGGGCAAAAACGTGTATTTGGGCGGCAATATCGGCAAGCCCTTACTGCCGGATATTGAAAAAATCACCCCCGAGGATTATGTGGTGGCCGAGCTTTCCTCATTCCAACTGATTTCCATGCGCAAAGGCCCCGATGTGGCGGTGGTCACCAACGTGGCGCCCAATCATTTGGATGTGCATAGGGACATGGATGAATATGTAGAGGCCAAAAAGAATATTTTACTGCATCAAAACGCTTTTTCTCGCACGGTGCTCAACCGTGACAACGAGATCACCCGCGGTTTTCGATCCTATGTGCGGGGGCAGGCGCTTTCGTTCAGCATGGAACAGCCCCTTAAAAACGGCGCGTGGCTGGATGCCGACGGCACCATTCATATGTCCTACCGCGGCATTGACGCGCCGATCATGCACCGCAGCGAGATCGCCATTTTGGGCGATCACAACGTGGCCAATTATCTGGCGGCCATCTCCGCGGTGTGGGGCACCGTGAGCGTAGAGTCTATCAAAAAAGTGGCGCGGGAGTTCAAAGGCGTGGAACATCGCATTGAATTTGTACGCGAGCTTGACGGCGTGAAATACTATAACGACTCCATCGCTTCCAGCCCCAGCCGTACCATCGCGGGACTGAAGGCCTTTGACCAAAAGGTGCTGTTGATTGCCGGCGGGTACGATAAACACATTCCCTTTGAACCGCTGGCGCCGTATTTGATCGAAAAGGTCAAAATCCTCTATCTGTGCGGCGATACCGCTGAGAAAATCGAGACCTGTTTGCGTGCGAATAAAGCGTATGCCGGCAGTCCCGCTATTGTACGGGTCAACGATCTTGCCGCCGCGGTCGCGGCCGCTCACCGCGACGCACAGCCGGGCGATATTGTGACCTTAAGCCCCGCCTGCGCCAGTTTTGACGCTTTTCCCAATTTTGTGGCGCGCGGCAAATACTTTAAAGAGTTGGTGCAGGGACTGTCATGAAGTTACAAACGCTGTTGTTTGAGTTATCCCGGTCGGACGCGTTGGGCAATGTTGCCGACGCGGCTGAGCTTGCGGCCGGGGTTTTGGCCGAAAGCGTGCCGGTTGAGCGCGGCACGGGGCTGACCCGGTGGGGTGTTTTAAAGGGCGAAAGCGACTATACCGTTTTAATTGACGCGCATATCGATCAAGTGGGAATGGTGGTCACCGCGGTGGATGACGAGGGCTTTTTGACCGTCGCCGGCGTCGGAGGGCTGGATCTGCGCGCCCTGCCTGCGCGCCCGGTCACGGTACATGGCAAGCAAAAGCTTCCGGCCGTCTTTTGCAGTACGCCGCCCCATTTATCGGGCGAGGAAAAAGAATACGGCAATATCGCCGACATCAAGCTGGATACCGGCCTTGGCGCGGGAGCCAAAGAGATCGTGTCCCCCGGGGATATGGTCACCTTTACGGCGGAACCCGCTGTTTTGGCAGGCGGCCGTGTGACCGGTCGTTCGTTTGACGACCGCGCTGGCGTGGCCTGTGTGCTGGAGTTGGCACGGCGGTTGAAAATGGCGGGGACTTTGCCGGTCACGGTCTGCTTTTTGCTGAGTGACGGCGAGGAACTGGGGTTGCGCGGCGTTCGTCCCGCGGCCTATACCCTTGCCCCGCAAGAGGCCGTGGCGATCGACGTCACCTTTGGCGATGGGCCGGGCATTGCGCCGGAGGAATCCGGCAGGCTTGGAAAAGGCCCCATGATCGGGTTTTCGCCGTCGCTTGACCACGCTTTGTCCAAAAAGCTGACGGCGACAGCCGAACAAAATCACATCCCTTATCAGATCGAAGTGATGGGCAACACCACCGGCACCAACGCCGATCAGCTTGGCGTCACACGCGGGGGCGTAAAAACCGCCACAATTTCCATTCCTCTGCGAAACATGCACACCGAAGCCGAGGTGGTAGATATGGTCGATCTGGAGCATACCTGCGATTTGTTAGAGGCTTATATCTTGGCGGGAGGTGGCTTGCATGCTTGACCTTTTGCAAAAGCTTTGCGAGCAAAACGGCGTTTCCGGCCGTGAGGACGCGGTGCGGGATTTGATTATATCAGAAATCACCGGGCATTGCGAATATTCCGTTGACCCGCTTGGCAATATCATTGCCTTCAAAAAGGGTAAAAACCGCCCGTCAAAACGGGTAATGGTTGACGCCCATATGGACGAGGTCGGGCTGATCATCACCGCCGTGACCGAGGAAGGCTTTTTAAAATTTCGCACGGTCGGCGGCATCAACACCGAAATTTTACTCTTTCGCCGGGTCACGGTCAACGGGCTGTCCGGCGTGATCGGCGGCAAGCCGATCCATCTGCTGGACGATGCCGACCGGAAAAAACTGCCCAAAGCCGAAAGCTTGTATATTGACATCGGTGCAGCTTCAAAGGAAGAGGCGCTGGCGCTGGTCTCCCCCGGGGATACCGCCGTGTTAGACGGCGCGTTTACGGCGATTGGTGATAAAATCCGCTCCAAAGCGCTGGATGACCGTATTGGCTGCGCGATTTTGATTCGTTTGCTGCAACAGGAGGCGGCGTATGATTTTCACGCCGTTTTCTCGGTGCAGGAGGAAATCGGCCTGCGCGGCGCAAAAGCGGCCGCTTTTACGGTTGCCCCCGACGCCGCTGTGGTGTTAGAGGCCACGACCGCCGCCGACCTTGCGGGGGTGGAGCCCGAAAACCGCGTGTGTCGGTTGGGGGCGGGTCCCGCCGTTTCGTTTATGGACAAAGCCACCGTTTATGATCGTGCGTTTTATGAAGCAGCGCTTGCCGGCGGTATTCCCTGCCAGCCGAAAATGGCTGTGGCGGGGGGCAACAACGCGGGCGCGGTGCATTTGACCCGCGGCGGCATACGCACCTTGGCGATTTCGGTGCCTTGCCGGTATATTCATTCCCCCTCATGTGTGTGCAGTATCAACGATATTGAAAACGCCCAAAAGCTGGCGCGGTTTATGCTGGAACGCATCGCCTCCGGGGCGCTTTCATGATTAAGCGAACAACCGAAATCCCGCCGGTCACCGCTCCATCGGCCGAGGCCATTCGCCTTGCCTGCCTGTTTGCCTGCTATGGCGATAGCCTTCCCTTTTGGGTGCAGAATGACGGGGATGCGTTTATCGCGTTGGCTGACGGCGACATCACCCTGTGGGGCTGCGGCGACCGTGACGAGCTGCGGGAATTTCTTGATTTTGTAAAACCGAACAGCCTTTTTTCACGGTTGGATATTTTAAATGAACTGGGGTACCCGCCGCCCGAATCTCTTTGGGTTTTAAGCCGTCCGGCCGATCTTGCGGGCGAGGCGGCAGGCGACCCTTTTCGCAGCGAGGACGTTTACGCCCTGCTGCATGCCGGCGGGTTTGCTCTGCCTGACTACCCGGCTTTTGCGGTAGACCTCTGTCGCCGCCTGAACCATGGCGGCGCAAAGGTTTTTATGAAACAGGGAAAAGGCGCGGCGGTCACACTGCAAACCGGAGATTTTGCCTTGCTGAGCGGGCTTGTCAGCCTGCAAAAAGGCTTTGGCACCGCGGCGGTCACGGCCGCCTTACAGCAAAATTACGGACGGCAAATGGTGGTTTGCTGCCGTGAAAATCTTGCCGGGTTTTACCAAAAAAACGGCTTTCAAAAACAATACTTAGCAGGAAGTTGGTTACGACCTTGAATTTACAACCCTTCTTTTCCATCGATCCGGCGTTGGCAGCGTTGGATGACCGGGTGCTGGCGCGGTGCGAGAAAGTCTTCCGCGAGATCGATCGCACCACGGAATATAATCAGTTGAAAGTGCTTTCGGCCTTTATTCAAAACGGCGTCAGCGAGGCCGCCATGGCCGGATCGACCGGTTACGGGTACGACGATCGCGGCCGTGAGATCTTAGAGCGCGTCATGGCTACGGCCATGGGTGCGGAGGACGCACTGATCCGACACCAGTTTGTTTCGGGCACCCACACGCTTACGGTGGCGCTTTTCGGGCTGCTGCGGCCGGGCGACCGGTTGCTTTGCCTGACCGGCACCCCGTATGACACCATTTTGGGGGTGTTTGGCGCCGACCGCAAAACCGACGGGTCGCTTGCCGATTTCGGTATTGAGTACCGTCAGGTTGATTTAGATGCAAACGGCAGACCGAATACGGAAAAAATTCGGCAAGAGCTGAAATCCGGCCGGTATAAGCTGGCTTATATTCAGCGCTCACGCGGGTACAGCCTGCGCCCGAGCCTGACGGTAGAAGATATCGCACAACTTTGCCGCACGGTCAAGGAGGCTTCGCCGGAGACTTTGGTAATGGTGGATAATTGCTACGGTGAATTTACCGAAAAGCAGGAGCCTTGCGAGGTAGGGGCTGATTTGGTGGCCGGGTCGTTGATCAAAAATCCCGGCGGCGGCATTGCCCCCACCGGCGGTTACATTGCAGGGAAGCACGCGCTTGTGGAACAGTGCGCTGCCCGCATGACCTGCCCCGGCGTCGGGCGGGAAGTCGGGGCCACCTTAGGCCACAGCCGCGAACTGTACATGGGGCTGTTTTCGGCGCCGCATGTGGTGGGCGAGGCGCTCAAAACGGCGGTCTATGCGGCCGCGCTGTTTGAGGCGCTGGGCTTTGCCGTGACCCCCGGTGCGGAGGAAAAACGCGGGGATATCATTCAGTGTGTGACGCTTGGCACACGGGAAGGCTTGATCGCCTTTTGCCGCGGCATGCAAAGCGGCGCGCCGGTCGATTCGTTCGCAGCGCCCGAGCCCGCGCCTATGCCCGGGTATGACGATGATGTGATTATGGCGGCGGGGGCGTTTACCCTTGGCGCTTCGATCGAGTTATCGGCTGACGGTCCCTTACGGGCGCCTTACGCCGCCTGGATGCAAGGGGGACTGAACTTCCACAGCGCTCATGCGGGGGTGCTTTTAGCGGCGCAAAGCATGAAAAACGCAGGTCAAATCAAAGGAGAAACGGTATGAAACCGATTTTTTTAGGTGAAGTTTATGATATTTTACCGCTCAACAACGGCATTGTTTTTTCCTACTGCAAAGAAAAGACCGAGGAAAACGTCACAGTGGCGTATAAAATGATCTCGTTTGATAACGGGCGCTTTACCGACGTGGCCAAAAACATTTACCTGCTGACCAAATTCGGCAACAACTACCGCGCCATTGCGCCCCGGTGCGAGAATTACATCACGGCCAAGGCGGTGTTATTGCCAAACGGCGGTGCCTTTGTGTTAGAGGACGGCGGCAAAGCCTGCCTGATCGACGCGGATTCCTCCCCCATATGGACAGGGGAGATGATCTATCGCGGGCAAACGGCGGCCGACGTGATGCTTTACAAAAACGTAATTTGGGCGTGTTACCCGGCCTGCAACGTGCTGTTGAGGTACAATTTATCCACCATGCGGGAGGAAATGCGCATCGGGGGCAATCAGTCCCCCTTTGATCATCCGGTCGCGCTGTTTTGCCGGGGAGATGAAGTCATGGTCAGCAACAAGGGTTCGCAGAAGCTGATCCGATTCCATTTGAAAAATTACAGCGTTTTTGAAGAAGAAAGCTTTGAAGAACCGCTTTATCAATACGTTTGTGTGGATGATAAACGGTTTGTTTTGCTGCAATCTGGTCTTTATTTGATTTGAATCGAGGAAAAGTGGATGAAACGTGCTGTCGCTTTGCTTTTGCCGGTCGCCTTGCTTTGCACCCTTGGCGGGTGCAGGCGCGTTTCGTTGTGGGAGGATTTCTCGGACTACTCGATCATAGAGGAACAAATCATCACCCGCGTTGTACCAAAGACGGACAACGCTTCTTCGTCCGCGCCTTCTTTGAGCAAGGGGGAGGCATCCGGCGGTTCAAGCCAAAACCGCGCAACAGGCGGTGCTTCCCAAAGCAGCAGTTCTACCGCCCCCGGCCGCACGGCAGGGCAGATTGCGGCGCCTAAAACCGCCCCGAAGGAAGAATACAACACCTATCGTACGGTTGAAATTACGGAAGATATCGAACTGGAGGCTCCGCCCGAAACGTCCATTGCCTCTTTTTCACATACGATTTTAAGTCAGACGGAGTATTACCAGTACAACGCCCTTTCCGATACGGAAAAAGCGATTTACCAAACGGTTTGCACGGCGGTCGAGCAAGGCGGCGTCCGAGTGCGGCTTGCCGCTTTTGACTGCACGCCGGATACCGTTTACAAGGTCTTTCAGGCGGTCATGGCCGATCATCCGCAGTATTTTCATATAGCCAAAAATTTCACCTATTCCTACAACACCCGCACCGGATCGGTGAATGCGTTGATTTTGGTGTATACCGACGGCGTTTTGACCGATCGCTACCTAAGCAACGGGCGGCTGGCCGAAAGCGCCGACCGCAGTTTGATCAGTCGTCAGATCGAGGATTTCAACAGCCGCGTTGCCGCGGTTACGGCACAGATTCCCACAGCGGCCGACGAGGCGGAAAAGGAAAAGCAGCTTTACGATTTTGTTCAACGGCATGTGGCCTACAGCGAGGGAACGATCGATTATAACGCCCAAACCATTCGGGATTTTGACGCCTACGGCGCGCTTTGCGGCGCCGCTGTATGCGAAGGGTACACCAAGCTGTTTCAATACCTTTGCTACGCGGTGGGGCTTAACGCCACGCAGGTCTACGGCACGGCGAACGGCGAGTCGCACATGTGGAACGCGGTGCGGTTGGACGGCGCGTGGTACATGGCCGATGTCACATGGGATGATCCCGAGAACGGCGACCTTTGCGAATACGATTATTTTAATCTCACCACCAAAGAGCTTGCAGAAGATCACACGGTCGATAACGGTTCTCTTTCCTTCCCGCTTTGTACCGCAACGGAATGCGCTTTTTACCGCACCGCGGCGCTGTGGTTTGAATCGGCAGGCGCGCCGCCGGTGAACTACCAAGCCGTGCTGGATCGCCTGACTGCGCAGGGCGATGCGTATTTGTGCGTTTACATTGGCAATATAGAAGCGGCATTGCGGGATACGTTATCTACGCAGGTGTTTTCCTCTCGTTCGGCGGTGCAAAAATATATCAAAGCAAAACAATACGTTCTTTCGTTTGATCGTTCTTATTACGCCGGCTTGCGGTATGCTTATATTCCGGTAAAAAAATAAAAACGATTCCGATTTCCTTTTAGCGGACAACCGGCAGAGATTCCACGCTACCCCTACTTTCATTTATTTTAGAAAATCGGCGAAACAGCTACATACTCATGATGAACCGAAACTACGCCGTTTTCGTTTACGGCAAGCACAGTACAGCATAAGGCAAATGCACATGAAAAAATCCCGTCTGTTTGACTGAACAGGCGGGATTTTTTATGGCAATGGAGTACGAAAAAGATGGATCTGCGTTTTTGATAGTTGGATTCGAACCATAGGAGAAGTTTGGCGAAATCGTTCGTTTCCACAGTAATTATTCATTTTTCAGTCTTAAGTCTTCGAAATTATTTAGAAAATCCTGTCGACGGTTAATGAATAATGAATACCGAGCCGGCAATCGAAACCGCCGGATGAACAACATTCG
>CAJOQU010000052.1 GCA_905236975.1 uncultured Clostridia bacterium | reverse complement strand
ATTTTGGTTCATCCTTTCAAAAATAAAAATTGGAGATATCATACCATTTTGAAAACAGCTTTTTTATTCTATACATTTTTTACCCCGCCGGGAAGGGATTGAAAAGGCAAATGACCACCACATAAGCGATATAAAACGCCAACAGTGCGGCGCCCTGTATCCGTGTGAACTTTTCTTTGATCAGCATGGGGACAATGGCAACCAGTAAAATAAACAGGCAAACCGGAATATCGATCCAAAGATTTTGTGGCAGAGCCACCAGCCTGCCGCCCGACACAAACGAGCATATGGGCAGGATAATGGCAATATCAATTAAGTTTGCGCCGATAATATTGCCAACCGAAAGGGAGGATTGCTTTTTAACAATGGCGGTGATGGTGGTAACAAGCTCCGGCAACGAGGTGCCGATGGCCACGATGGTCGCCGAGATGACCGCTTCGGATATGCCGCTGGTGCGGGCGATCTCGGTTGCGGAGGTCACCAAAAAGTCCGCTCCCACGGCAATGCCCGCCGCGCCAAACAAAAATTTGATGATATTTTGCGGCAGCTCTTTTTTCTCGAACGTCTTTTTCTCGCCGCTCTGCGATTCCGTTTTGGCACTTTGGATGCTTTCGTACATCGACACCGCAAAGACAAGCAGCAGCACCACGCTGCCGATGACCGAAAAGTGATTGCCGAAAGAAGAAAGATACAAAACAGCGGTGGCCGCGATCAATAAAATGGATTTAAAGGCGTATTGGCGGCGTTTGATCACGGCGGGAACGCAAAGGATCGAGATGGCCATAATCAGCCCCGTGTTGGCGGTGACCGAGCCGACCGCGTTGCCGATGGCGATGGCGTTAGAGCCCCTTGCCGCTCCCAGGCAAGAAACGATCAGCTCCGGCAGGGTGGTGGCAAGGCTTACAACCGTCGCCCCGATCACAAAATGCGGAATGCCCGATACCTCGGCCATCCAGGTGGCGGCGTCTACAAAAAAATCGCCGCCCTTGATAATAATAATCAATCCGCAAACAAACAAAATCAGCAATGCCCACATGGGCCAACCGACAGTAGAAAACATGTAAAAGAGCCTCCGAAATGAAATGTTAGACAGGCAATATGATTGCGTTCGAAATTTAAGCTCCGCTCAGCTTCATTACAACGCCGTGCGGCAGAATTTTGGCAACCGCTCGGTAAAATTTGTAAAACAACCGCGGCGTATAGACCGCCTTGCCCTTCGCCGAGGCTTTGAGCGATTTTTCCGCCGCCATGGCGGGGTTGACCCGCGGCAGCGTATCAAAGGTGTGGCTGGCGCCGGGCGCAATGCCCGCAACGGGCAGGAACTCCGTATCCATCGGCCCGGGGCAGACGGCCAATACCCGAATGCCGCGCGGTTTCAGCTCAGCGCGCAGGGCTTTTGACAGGCTGAACAAATACGCCTTGGTGGAAGAATAGACCGCCAGGCGGGTGTTGGGGGCGAAAGCGGCGATGGAGCAGGTGTTCAGGATCTCCGCGCCCCGGTGCATGAAGGGCAGCGTAAGGGCGGTCATCACGGTGGCGGCTTCACAATTCAGGCGCACCATATCGCCGTTATCCACCGGGGAAATGGCGTCAAAATCGCCCAGCTTGCCAAACCCCGCGTTGTTAATCAGCAGGGCAACATCGGGCTGCTCGGCCTTTAACGTATCCTTGTAAAGATTCCAATCGGTTTCCTTTGTTAAGTCAAGGGGCAAGACCCGCGCCTTTGCGCCAATGGTTTCGGCAACCGTGCGCAGGCGATCCTCCCGCCGGGCGATCAGCCAAATTCGGTCGATCTCCGGCCGGTCACGCGCCACGGCGGCCGCATATTCCTTTCCCAATCCCGACGAAGCGCCGGTAATCACGGCGATCTTCATAAACAGCACATCCTTTGCGATCTGTTTAAGCATGATATTAAGTATATCACGCCCGTGCGGAAAAATCAACTGCCGTAACCGAATTTAATCGCGCTTTTGGGTCATTTTAGCAACAAGACAGGGGTTTTGTTGATGTATTTCTTGACACGAGCCTGATTTGGTGGTAAACTAAATTGGTTGATGAAATAACGTGGTATTTTATCGATTCTTTATACCCATTGTAATTTGGCGAATACGCGGGTATCAAAATTTAGCTGACGGAATCGCGATTCCCGTCAGTCTGCACGGGGGAAACGCACGGCCCCCGTTTACCGAAAGAATTTTTTCTTTTCGAACAGGAAAATTCCGTGCTTTAGACCGGCAGAGCGCGCTTTGCCGGCATATATAGGAGGTTCATAACATGCCGACAATCATTGAAATTGTTTTGGCGGTTGTCGCGGTTGTGCTTGCTGTCGTCGGCTTTTTTGCCGGTTCGGCTTATCGCCGCCGGTCGGAAGCGTCGACCATCGGCTCCGCCGAGGAGGAAGCAAAGCGCATTTTAAGCGACGCCATGAAAAACGCAGAGGCCCGAAAAAAAGAAGCTTTGGTAGAAGCCAAAGATGAAATTTTTCAGTTGCGCCAGGACGCCGATAAGGACATCCGCGAGCGCAGAAGCGAAGTACAGCGGCAGGAACGCCGCTTACAGCAAAAAGAAGAAACCCTTGACCGCAAGATTGACAATCTGGAAAAGAAGGAAGAAAAGCTCACCGCCCGCGCCAAAGAGATTGAGGACCGCATGGCCGAATGCGATCGCATTAAGCAAAGCCAAATGGAAATGCTTGAAAAAATCTCGGGCTTCAGTAAAGAGCAGGCCAAAAACCATCTGTTAGAGCTGCTCGACGGAGAGCTTAACCACGAAAAAGCGGTCAAAATTTTAGATTATGAGCAACGTTTGAAAGAGGATTCCGCCCGCATTGCCAAAAACATTTTGGCACAGGCGATCCAACGCTGTGCCGCCGATCATTCAGCTGAAATCACCGTTTCGGTCGTCAACCTGCCGAATGACGAAATGAAAGGCCGCATCATCGGCCGCGAAGGCCGCAACATCCGTGCGCTGGAGACCGCCACCGGTGTGGATCTGATTATTGACGACACTCCCGAGGCCATCACCGTTTCCTGTTTCGATCCCATTCGCCGTGAGATTGCCCGTGTGACCCTTGAAAAATTGATTTTAGACGGTCGTATCCACCCGGCCAGAATCGAAGAAGCCGTTGCCAAAGCCACTGCGGAGGTCGAGGCCACCGTTAAGCAGGAGGGGGAACGCGCCATGATCGACGCGGGCATCCACAACCTGCACCCCGAGCTTGTGAAATTACTCGGCAAACTGCATTACCGTACAAGCTACGGTCAAAATGTACTCAATCACTCGTTGGAAGTTTGCCACCTTTCCGGTCTGCTTGCGGCCGAGCTTGGCGTCAATGTGGCAATGGCCAAGCGTGCGGGGCTGCTGCATGACATTGGCAAGGCCATCGACCACGAGCAAGAGGGCACCCACATTCAACTTGGTGTGGAAGCGGCTAAAAAATACCGTGAAAACGAAGAGATCATTCATGCGATCCACGCTCACCACGGCGATGTGGAGGCCAAGACCACGTTGGCCTTCATTGTGCAGGCGGCTGACGCTATTTCAGCGGCAAGACCGGGTGCGCGGCGCGAAAACATTGAAACCTACATCAAACGCCTTGAAAAGTTGGAGGAGATCGCCAATTCCTTCAACGGTGTAGAAGATTCTTACGCCATTCAGGCCGGCCGTGAGGTTCGTATTTTGGTCAAACCCGAAGCGGTTTCCGATGACAAAATGGTCCTCATGGCACGGGAAATTTCCAAACGTATCGAAAACGAGCTTGACTATCCGGGTCAAATCAAGGTCAACGTGATCCGTGAAAGCCGCGTGGTCGAATACGCAAAGTAATCCTGTAAAAACAAAACTTTTTCCGGAGCTGCCGACAGCGCAGCTCCGTTTTTGCACTTTTGTACAGCACAAAGGCTTCGGCAGGCAAAAAACGACGCTCCCGGAATTCCCTGTTTTTTCTGCTTTTAATTCTTGACAGAAGGGGCAAATAATAATATAATGAAATTTGTTATTGATATTGGAAGGTGGTTTTTTTATGGCAAAAGTAATCAAAATTACCGATGACGGACTGAAAAAACTCCAGGACGAGCTGGAATACTTGAAAACGACCGGCAGAGCGGATATTGCCGAAAAAATCAAAGTGGCACGCGGCTACGGCGATCTTTCCGAAAACAGCGAGTATGACGAGGCTAAAAACGAACAGGCAAAAATGGAAGCACGCATCGCCGAGATCGAGGCTATGCTGAAAAATGTAGAGATTATCAGCGACGTCAAGGGCGCGGCCAAAACCGTGCAAGTGGGCGTAAAGGTTAAAGTGTTAGACGAAGAATACGGCGACGAATGCGAGTATCGCGTGGTCGGCTCCACCGAGGCGGATCCCCGCACGGGCAGCATTTCAGATGAGTCGCCCGTGGGCAAAGCGCTGATCGGTAAAAAAATCGGCGAGGAAGTATTTGTGGAAACCCCCGGCGGGGAAATTAAACTGAAGGTTTTGGGAATTTCAAAATAATCGGCCGCTGACGCGGCAGAACGGAGGAGCGTATGGCGCAAAACACCAATCAACCCGAGCAGGAACTGAACGAAATTATCAAAATGCGCAGAGAAAAGCTGGCGGCGCTGAAAGCTGCGGGCAACGATCCTTATACCGTGACCAAGTTCGATTTTGACAGCGACGCGGTCACCATTAAGTCTGATTTTGAACAGTACGAGGGCAAAACGGTCAGCTTGGCCGGGCGTATGATCGCCCGCCGCATTATGGGCAAGGCCAGCTTTGTCGGGTTTGAAGACGGCGCGGGCAAAATTCAGTTGTACATTCGCCGTGACGATGTGGGCGAGGAGGCTTACGCCGCCTTTAAAAAGTGGGATATCGGCGATATCATCGGCGTGACGGGCTTTGTTTTTAAAACCCAGACCGGCGAGATTTCGGTGCATGCGCAGACTGTGCAGCTGCTTTCCAAATCGCTGCTGCCGCTGCCCGAAAAATTCCATGGCCTCAAAGATACCGACACCCGCTATCGTCAGCGGTATGTCGATCTGATTGTCAACCCCGAGGTGCGCGACACCTTTTATAAACGTTCCGCCATTCTGCGTGAAATTCGCGCCTATTTGGATTCCAAGGGCTTTACCGAGGTGGATACCCCCATTTTGGTCCCGTTGGAGATCGGTGCGGCGGCGCGCCCCTTTAAAACCCACCACAATACGCTGGATATGGATATGTACCTGCGTATTGAGACCGAGCTGTACTTAAAGCGTTTGATCGTAGGCGGCATGCACCGCGTTTATGAGGTCGGGCGCATTTTCCGCAACGAGGGGATGGACACTAAGCACAACCCCGAGTTCACCACGGTGGAGCTCTACCAGGCCTTTACCGATTATGTGGGCATGATGGATCTGGTGGAAGAACTGTACAAGCGGCTGGCACAAAAAATTTGCGGCAGCCTTGTCATCCCGTACCAAGGGCATGAGATCGATATGGGTCACTGGGAGCGCCTGACCATGGTCGAGGCGGTCAAAAAATACGCCGGCGCCGATTATGCCGATTGGCAGACCGATGAAGACGCTCGCGCCTGTGCTAAAGCACTGCATGTTGAGGTGGATGAACACGCCACCAAAGGTTTGGTGCTTGCCGAGCTGTTTGACGCATATGTGGAAGATAAGCTGATTCAACCCACCTTTATTTACGATTATCCGGTGGAGAACAGCCCCTTGGCCAAAAGAAAGCCAAACGACCCGGCCTTTACCGAACGGTTTGAATATTTCATTAACGCCACGGAATTCGGCAATGCCTTCAGCGAGCTGAATGATCCGATCGATCAAAAGGAACGCTTTGAGCGGCAGGTCGCTGCCAAAAAGGCGGAAGAACCGGACAGTAAGGCCGAGGTAGATTACGACTATGTCACCGCGCTGGAATATGGAATGCCCCCCACCGGCGGGCTTGGTTTCGGCATTGATCGCCTGGTTATGCTGTTGACCGACAGCGCCTCCATCCGCGATGTTTTGCTGTTCCCGACAATGAAGCCGTTAGATTAACAAATGGCTTAAATAAAGGATTTTTGAGCGTTTCAGGCTCCGAAATTTACGCCATTTACACCAAACTTACACCAATTTGTGCAAAGTCCGGTTTTTCATAGCTTAAATCGCATATTTCTTAAT
>CAJOQU010000051.1 GCA_905236975.1 uncultured Clostridia bacterium | reverse complement strand
GGTGATGGCCATGATACCGGGGTTGTTTTCAATGCGAATCGGTACAATGACCGAATCCCCTTCCGCGGCGGTGACGGTATCAACAGTAATATGGCCATCCTTTGAATCGGCGGCCACGAAAAGCGGGCAAAGCAATGCCGTGCTCAGCAGTATGACACAAAGTGTGCAAATAAGATTCCGCAGCATAAGCTTCCCCTTTCCTCTTATTATAGCGATAAGTTTTATATAATTGTATCATTTGCCTTCGGTTTTGTCAACAAAACCTTCCCCCCGGCCTTAACACATAAAAAAACGGCCGCCTACCTATTCAGGTGGGACGACCGTTTGATTGATTTTACTTCACCGCGTTGTTGGAGCCGACCGTCAGCGTGGTGGTATAATACCGACCGCTGCGGTAAATTTTGATATTCACCTTATCGTTGGGGCTGCAATCCTTCAGCAGATCCTCTAACATGGTGTATTCCTGAATTTCCGTGCCGTTGAACTCGGTCACAATATCGCCCTTTTGCAGACCGGCGTTAGCGGCCGGACTGCCATCGTCTACGCTTAACACCACCGCGCCGACGGGGTAGCCGTAATACTGCAAAACGCTTGCGGTATATTTTTCACTGACCGTAATGCCGATATACGGTTCGGGGCTGTTTTCATTGGCAATGATCTTTTTGCAGACCTTTGCCACTGTGTTGGAAGGAATGGCAAAGCCCATGCCTTCAAATTCTTCTGACACGATCTTCGAGCTGTTGACACCCACCAGCTCGCCCTTGGTATTGACCAGCGCGCCGCCCGAATTGCCGGGGTTGATGGCCGCGTCGGTTTGGATAAGTGATACATCCGAGCTGGAAGAAACCACACGGTCAAGACCGCTGATCACGCCGTAGGTCACGCTGTCCATAAATTCCAGACCGCCGGGGTTGCCCACCGTGATCACATATTGCCCCACGTTCAAATCATCGGAATCGGCAAATGTGATCGCCGTTAGCCCTTTGGCGTTGATTTTAATAATGGCAAGATCGGTGGAAATGTTATACCCCACCACCGTGGCCTCATAGGGGGTCGAGGTCAAATCGTCAACATACACCTCAATCTTGGAGGCTGATTTATTGGTCACCGCACCAGAAATCACATGGTAGTTGGTGATGATATAGCCATCGGACGAATAGACCACGCCGCTTCCCTCGCCCGTGGATTCACTGCTGCCGCCGAAAAAGCTGATGACCGAGGTGGTGGTACGAATCCCGATCACGCTGGGGGTCACCTTTTGGGCGACCGCCTCCACCACCGATTCCACCGTTTCGTCAATATTGATGTTCACGTTTTGGCCGGTGACGCTTTGTTCCGGCGCGGCTTTCGCCGTATTGTTTTGGTTATTTTTCAAAGCAAAGGTAACCGCTGTAATACCGCCGGCCGCCCCGATGATCGCCGCCAAAATGGATGCCAAGAAGACCGTGCCCGCTCCCGCGCTTTTTTTGGTTTTCGCCTTTTGGGGACGCGGCGGATAGGGATAGGTCGGGGCGGTATAAACCGGGCGACCGTCAGCGCCCGGCGCATTTGCCGTGCCGCCGTACTGCCCATTGGGGAAAAAGTCATGCCGCGGCGCCTGTTTCTCCGGCTCGGGCTGCGGGGCCGGATCCGCCGCCGGCTGCGGTTCGGGTGTAACGTCGTCTTGTATAATTTCACTGCCGCTGCGGTTATAATACCCACCCTCGGGAGTAACGGTATAGCCGCTCCGTTGGGACTCGCCGCTGTCGGCCGAATCAAATCCGTTTAACTCGCCATTGGGTTTATTTTCAAAATCATTCATGATACTTTCCTCCTTTTTCGGGTTTATTATATGCCCCTTTTATGGCATTCTTGATTCAAAGATATGAATTTTTCGTAAAGAAATTTAAAAAATTTGTTCTGCGGCGGCGCCTTCCCCGCGTGATAAATAGATCAACAAGACCGAAACATCGGCCGGGCTGACCCCCGAAATACGCGAAGCCTGCCCAATATTGGCGGGGCGCACGCGATCCAGCTTTTCCACCGCTTCCAGCCGCAAGCCGCGCACATTCTGATAGCAAATGTCCGCCGGGATGGGCTTGTTTTCCAGCCGCAGCATTTCGTCCACCTGGGCCTGCTGGCGTTTGATGTAACCCTCGTACTTGATTTCGATTTCTACCTTTTCCCGCACAGCAAAAGGCAGGTCGGGGCGTTCGGGGTCGAAGGGAGCCAGATCGTCATACCCCACCTGCGGGCGCTTGATCAAATCGGACAATCGCATGCCGGTGGTCATGGGTGCGGTGCCGCGCTCCGTCAACAGGCGGTTCAAGGCTTCGGTCGGCGCCAAAAAGGTGCGGTTTACCCGCTCAATCTCCCGTTCTTTTGCTTGTTTGCGCTCCAAGAAGTCGCGGTATACCTCGTCTGAAATCAGACCCAAACGATAGCCGGTCGGCATCAGGCGTTCATCGGCATTGTCCTGCCGTAAAAGCAGACGGTATTCGCTGCGCGAGGTCATCATGCGATAGGGGTCGGAACAGCCCTTGGTAACCAGATCATCGATCAAAGTTCCAATATAAGAGGACGAGCGCGACAACACAAGCGGTTCCTCCCCTTTTACCTTTAGCGCCGCATTGATACCGGCCACCAACCCCTGGGCGGCCGCCTCCTCATACCCGGAAGACCCGTTAAACTGCCCCGCGCCGTACAGTCCGGGAAAGTCCTTCATTTCGAGCGTGGCGCGCATGGCCAGAGGATCAACACAATCGTACTCTATGGCGTAGGCATTGCGGATGATCTTTAAATCTTTTAAGCAATCAATGGTTTGGTAAAACGCGAGCTGTACCTCCTCCGGCAAGGAGGAGGACATGCCCTGCAAATACATTTCCTCGGTTTCAATGCCACAGGGCTCAATAAAAAACTGGTGGCGCTTTTTATCGGCAAAGCGCACCATTTTGTCTTCAATACTGGGGCAGTAGCGGGGACCGACGCCCTCGATCTGTCCGGCGTATAAGGGCGAACGGTCGATATTTTCCAAAATCACGCGTTTCGTCTCGTCATTGGTATAGGCAATATGGCAGACCACCCGGTTTGTAAGCGGCGTTTTGGTGGTATAGCTGAAGGGAACGATCTGCTCGTCCCCCTCCTGCACCTCAATGCCGGAAAAATCAATGCTGCTTTTGAGCACCCGCGCCGGGGTTCCGGTTTTAAAGCGGCGCAAAGGCAAGCCCAATTCCTTCAGTGACGCGGCTAATGCCGTAGCGGGAAAATTGCCGTCCGGTCCCGAGGGGTAGTTGACCTCCCCCACATAGACCCGGCCGCCTAAAAAGGTGCCGGTGGCCAAAACCACTGTCTCACAGCAAAAATCCGCACCCAAAGCCGTTAAGCAGTGCCAGCCCGCCTCGTCACGGGTCAGGCTTACAATCTCACACTGTTTTACATATAAATGCTCTTGCTTTTCCACCGTGTGTTTCATGGTGCCGCTGTAAGCGCGGCGATCGATCTGCGCCCGCAGGGAATGCACCGCCGGCCCTTTGCCGCGGTTGAGCATGCGGCTTTGCAGAGTATTGGCGTCGGCCGCTTTGCCCATTTCGCCGCCCAGGGCGTCCAGTTCCCGCACCAAGTGCCCCTTGGCCGTTCCGCCAATGGAAGGGTTACAGGGCATATTGCCGATCCAATCGGCGCTGATGGTGAACATCACCGTTTCACAGCCAAGGCGCGCCGCGGCCAGCGCCGCCTCAATACCGGCATGCCCGCCGCCGATCACCGCGACCTGATAACGCCCCGCGTCATACCGTTTACACTCCATGCGTTTGCTCCTCCAACGCCTTTTGCTGGCGAATATCCGTCCCCAAAAATTCCCATGCCTCATAATGCCCAATCAGGCGGGAGGAAATACGGGCGGTATAGCGCTCGGCAATCTCTTTCATGGATAGGTTGGTATTGATGATGACCGGCCTGCCCGCAAGCAAACGGGTATTGACCAGATTATACAGCGCCGACCGACTGAGTGAGGTCTCCATTTCGGCGCCGAGATCGTCAATGACCAACAGATCGGCCTTGATCATGGACTCATACGCGCCGCCGTCCGCCCCTGAAAATTTTTCACGGGCGATTCGATCAAACAAATTCTCGGCCGAACCGTATACCGGCAAAAAGCCCTTATTCAAAACGCCCCCGACGATAGCAAGTGAAAGATGGGTCTTGCCAAGCCCGGATTTGCCCATAAAGAGCAGATTTTTGCTCTGCTTAGGGTCAAAATGCAGCACATACTCGGTACAGGTTTTGAAGATGCCGGTCATGCGGCGGCGGGGATCACGCCCGTTGGCATCCGGTCGGTTGGGATAATACTTTAAATCAAAATTGTCAAACCGCGAGTCGGCAAGCGGCATTTCGCCGCTTAACTCCGCAAAAGTCAGCTCGGTGGCAATGGCCTTCACACAGTCACAAATCTTGCCCGCCACATACCCCGTATCCCGGCAGACAGGGCAGTCATAGGTGATGTCTTTCACCTGCGCCTTTTCAAGCAAACACCGTTTTTCAGCCGACAGCGCCTCTGACCGTTGTTTCAGGTCGTTCAAACGCACCATATCCGACAAGGCGGCTATGGCAAGCTGTGCTCCTACGGCCGCCTGCTCGCGCTCGATCTCGGCCAGTCTTGGATAGGCCTGATATGCGGCGGCAAGCAGGATGTCCCGCTGCTTTTCTTTTTCCTTGCGCCGGTTTTGCTTAAGGGCGAAGGCCTGTTGATAAATCTTTTCTTTTGTAAGCATGGCTCTCCCCCTGCCTTAATATTTGGATTTGATCATTTCGTCAAACTGATCAAGATCATAGGCCGCGTAGTCGCCCGATTTTTCTTTTTGGGGCTGTTTTTCGATCTCATCCGGCGTCTTATAACCCTTTTGATGCCAGTTCTCCAATATTTTGGCAACATAAGGAAAAGAAAAAGCGGATTTTGCGTCCACACATGCATCGTAAGCGGCGGCCAGCATTTCCCGTGAAAGCTGCCATTCGCAGACCCATTGCACCGCCAATTTTGCCTCTTTCTTACTGGGTTTGCGGCGATCCAGCCCAAAGACGGTGCGCACCAACTTCCATGCGCCCTCCTCCATGGCCATACGGCGCAGTTCCTCATCGGCTTCCGAAATGGTGGTGACGCCGCGATCGATCCAATCCACCGCGGTGGATTCAATAAAACGGATATTGGCCTTATCATGTGCCACCGCATACTGCACGATCATCAAAATGACCGAAACATCCAGCCCCGCGTCATCATACAGCCAAACCAACGTGGCCGCTTCGTTGCTTTTTAAATTGCGCCCCAGCTTCATTTGGGTTTCGTTCAATAAATAGCGGATTTTGCCGTCTTCCGCGCCGCGCCGGGCAACATCGGTGCGGCTTGGTTTTTCCAACTGTTTAACGACTTTTTTGGGCTCTGCGGGTTTCGGCGTTTCGGGCGCTTGCTTGGGGCATAAAATGCCGGTATCCGCCCAGTAGAGCATCGCCTCTTTCACGTCATACAGCGACACATCGGCGCCTGAGGCGATTTCTTCATATGTAAGCTCATCCGACGCATGGCGCAGCAGATACAACAGCACCTTCACATGCTCGCCCCGCGCCAGCTTAAGGCTTTGATCGACCACGGCCGCGGGCACGGTAAAGGCGGATGAAAAGGCCGCCGGATTGACATAATAGTCCATTGCTTTCGCTCTCCTCAAATTAGCTGATTATAGTATAACGGCTTTGCGGGAAAAAGTCAAACCGTCTTCCGAAAAAAATCGAAAGACGGCACATTTATTGAATCTGATTGATATCATAAGGCGTGGTTTGATAAACAAAGTAGTTCAACCAGTTGGAATAGAGCAGATTGGCATGTGCCCGCCAGGTGACCAACGGGGGGTTGGCGGGGTCGTCATTCCGAAAATAATTTTTAGGCAGTTCAATCGGCTTGCCCTCGTTAAGATCGCGAAAGTATTCCTGCGCCAGGGTATCGGGGTCGTACTCCGAATGGCCGGTAATAAAGATTTGCCTGCCGCCCTTGGAGGAAACGGCGTACACGCCCGCCTCTTTCGAAGAAGCCAAAATGCGCAGCCCCGGCACCTTGCGGATATCCTGCGGATCAACCGTGGTATGGCGCGAATGGGGTACCATGAAAACATCGTCAAATCCGCGGAATAAAATGGAGCGCTTGTAATCCACCTTATGTTCGAACACCCCGAACAACTTTTTTTCAAGCGGCTGTTTGGGAATGCCGTAATGGTAGTAAAGCCCGGCTTGTGCGCCCCAACAGATATGAAAAGTGCTGTGCACATGGGTCAGGCTCCATTCCATGATCTCACAAAGCTCCTGCCAGTACTCCACCTCTTCAAAGGGCAAATGCTCCACCGGCGCACCGGTGATGATCATGCCGTCAAAGCTCTGATCCTTGACCTGATCGAAGGTCTTGTAAAAGGTAAAAAGATGCTCGGCCGAAGTGTTTTTGGAATGATAACTTTTGGTGTGGATCAGCTCTAAATCCACCTGCAAAGGGGAATTGCCAAGCAAGCGGGAAAGTTGGGTTTCGGTTTCGATCTTTTTGGGCATCAGATTCAGCAACAGAATCTTCAGCGGACGAATATCCTGTGTGATGGCGCGGGTCTCGGTCATCACGAAGATATTTTCCTCGTTCAGGGTCTTAACCGCAGGCAGATCATTGGGAATCTTGATGGGCATGGTTATGCCTCGCTTTCCGCTTTGTCAAGCGCCTGCTTGATATCAGCGATCAGGTCCTCGGCGTTTTCGATTCCGCAAGAGAACCGCACCAAATCAGACGGAACGCCCGCCGCCGCCAGTTCTTCCTCGCTCATTTGGCGGTGCGTGGTGCCGGCCGGGTGCAAACAGCAGGTGCGGGCGTCGGCCACATGGGTCTCAATGGCGGCGATTTTGAGGTTTTTCATAAAAGTCTCGGCCGCCGCTCTTCCGCCTTTTAAAGCAAAGCTGACCACGCCTGTGGTGCCGTTCGGCATATATTTTTGCGCCGTTTCGTAATACCGGTCGCCCGGAAGACCGGGATAGATCACATAAGAAACGCGATCGTCCCCCCGCAGGGCTTTGGCCACCGCCAAGGCGTTTTCACAATGACGCTGCATTCTGACATGCAGACTTTCCAGCCCCAAATTTAAAAGAAAGGCGCTTTGCGGCGACTGCACCGAACCGAAATCCCGCATCAGTTGTACCGTCGCTTTGGTGATGTACGCACCGCCAAGACCGAACCGCTCGGTATAAGTCACCCCGTGATAGCTTTCATCCGGCGTGCAAAGACCGGGGAATTTTTCAGGGTATTTTGTCCAGTCAAAGCGGCCGGAATCAACAATACAACCGCCGATGGCCGCGCCGTGGCCGTCCATATATTTCGTGGTAGAGTGTGTGACGATATCCGCTCCCCACTCAAAAGGACGGCAGTTGACCGGGGTGGCAAAGGTATTGTCCACAATCAACGGTACGCCATGGGCATGCGCCGCATCGGCAAACTTTTCAATATCCAGCACCGTCAGGGCGGGGTTGGCAATGGTTTCGCCGAAAACGGCCTTGGTATTCGGGCGAAAAGCCGCGTCTAATTCTTCTTTTGTGCAGTCCGGCGCAACAAAGGTAAAGTCGATCCCCATGCGTTTCATGGTAACGGCAAACAGATTATAGGTTCCGCCGTAAATGGAGGAGGATGAGACAATATGATCCCCGCAGGAGGCAATGTTGAACACCGCGTAAAACGAGGCCGCCTGCCCCGAGGAGGTCAGCATAGCCGCCGAACCGCCCTCTAACGCGCAGATCTTCGCCGCTACGGTATCACAGGTGGGATTTTGCAGGCGGGAATAAAAGTACCCGCTTGCCTCTAAATCAAACAGCTTAGCCATGTCGGCGCCGGTGGCATATTGAAAGGTGGTGCTTTGTACAATGGGAATCTGCCGCGGTTCGCCGTTGCCCGGCTTATAGCCGCCTTGCACACAAATGGTGTCGTGATTCATGACTGCTCCTCCAAATGAAATAGTTTTGAAACATTGGTATTCAAAATACGCTGCAGTTCGTCATCGGTCAAGCCGATTGAGAAAAGGTTTTCAAGCTCCGTCTGTTGCGACCACATGGGGTAATCGGTGCCGAACAACACCTTATCCACCCCATAATGGCGAAACAGCTTTTCGACCTTATCTTTGCTGCCGATGAACGGGAAATCCTGCATAA
This sequence comes from uncultured Clostridia bacterium, assembly GCA_905236975.1. Classification (GTDB taxonomy): domain Bacteria; phylum Bacillota; class Clostridia; order Oscillospirales; family Acutalibacteraceae; genus UBA737. The sequence continues at coordinate 480 of CAJOQU010000051.1, read as the reverse complement.
AAGGAAAGGTGGACGAACAGTCCACATAAAAATTATCCAGATCGTGAAAGGCCTCGCAAGCGCGCTCCCACACCGACCAGCCGCCGAAATGGGCGCCGATCACGGTCAGCCCGGTATAAATTTGCAATATCGGCAGCATGCGGTTGGGGTTGGAATAATCGTACCGAAAATCGCCCGTGTGCATCAAAATCGGCATGCCATACCGCTCACACAGCTCGTAGATTTTCAAACAGCGGTGATCATCAATTTTAAACTGTTGAATATCGGGGTGCAGCTTGACGCCATGCAGCCCCAATTCACGTAAGTGGGCAAGGTCGCCTTGTTGATCGGTGCTGTCGGGGTGAAGGGTGCCAAGGCCAATCAATTTTCCCGGGTGATCATGCACTGCCTTTGCGATAAACTCGTTAATGCTTTTGACCTGTTTGGGCGACGTGGCGACCGACTGCACCACAAAGCGGTCGATCCCCGCCTTGGCACCCT
>CAJOQU010000050.1 GCA_905236975.1 uncultured Clostridia bacterium | reverse complement strand
GTTGCTGCCGGTTCTTCAAAAGCTGCATTTGCCTACCGAGACAGATTTCAATATCGATCAGGTGCTTACCGCCATGCAACACGATAAAAAAATGGCGGGGGACACCATTACGGTGATCACCGCCCCGGAGATCGGTCGTTTTGAAATGCAAACCATGCCCTTTACGGAATTTGAAAACAAGATAAGGCGGGTGCTGTCATGAAAAATACATTCGGAAACAACCTCACGGTGACCCTTTTCGGCGAAAGCCACGGCAACGCCGTGGGCGCGGTGCTGGACGGTTTGGCTCCCGGCATTGCGGTGGATGAGGAATTTATTCGTTTTCAATTATCCCTCCGCCGCCCGGTGGGGGACATTTCAACCGCCCGGCAGGAACCGGATCATTTTGTGATCCAAAGCGGCGTTTTTGAAGGCAGGACTACCGGTACGCCCCTTTGTATTGTGATCCCGAATGAAAATACCCGGTCGCAGGACTACGGCGACATGCGCGGCAAAGCCCGCCCCGGTCATGCCGATTACACAGCCTATGCCAAATACCACGGGTTTGAAGACCCGCGCGGCGGCGGGCATTTCAGCGGCAGAATTACCGCGGCGCTGGTCGCCGCGGGCGCAATTGTGCTGTCGGCCCTCAAGGGCAAGGGCATTGCGGTGGGTACGCATATCGCACGGCTTGCCGGTCTTGCTGACCGCGATTTTGCCGATTGGAACGCGGACATCGCCACGCTTGCCAAAAAGCCTTTTGCGGTGCTGGACGCCAAGGCCTCCATGCAGATGGTCTCGGCTATCACAGCCGCCAAAAAAGAGGGAGACAGCGTGGGCGGTGTGCTGGAAACCGCCGTTACCGGTCTTCCCGCCGGTGTGGGCGAGCCGTGGTTTGACACGGTGGAAGGCCTGCTTGCACACGCGCTTTTCTCGATCCCGGCGGTCAAGGGGGTAGAGTTCGGCACGGGCTTTGACATTGCCGATTTGCGCGGCAGTCAGGCCAATGATCCTTTCCGCATGGAACAGGGGCGAGTCGTTACCACTACCAATCACAACGGCGGCGTGAACGGCGGCATCACCAACGGGATGCCCCTGCTGTTCCGCTGTGCCGTCAAACCCACTCCCACCATTTTTAAAGCGCAGGATACGGTTGATTTTATGCAAAAGCAAAACGCCGCATTACAGGCGCGTGGGCGGCATGACCCCTGCATTGTCCACCGTGCGCGGGTGGTGGTTGACAGCGTGACTGCTTTCACGCTGTACGACCTGCTGGCGGGACGTTTCGGAACGGATTGGCTGGCATAAATGGAATACGGTTGTATTGGGGAAAAGCTTGCGCACAGCTTTTCCAAGATCATTCACAATAAACTGTGCGATTATACTTATGAATTGCGGGAAATCGACAAGAATGAGTTGGATGCGTTTATGCGCCGTGCCGATTTTAAGGCGATCAATGTGACCATTCCGTATAAACAGGCGGTCATGCCTTATCTTGCCGAAATTGACGAGCAGGCCAAAGCCATCGGCGCAGTCAATACCATTGTGAACCGCGGCGGTAAGCTCTATGGCTATAATACCGATTTTTCAGGGCTGCGGGCGCTGATTTTAAAAAACGGCTTAGACCTGCAAAATAAAAAGGTACTGATTCTCGGCAGCGGCGGCACTTCCAAAACCGCGCTGGCGGTGGCGAAAAGCCTTGGCGCCGCTTGCGCTTTACGCGTCTCACGCCATGCGGATACGGCTGACTGCACCTATGAAGAAGCCGTAAAGCATCACGCTGACGCGCAGATCATTCTCAATACCACGCCTTGCGGCATGTATCCGCACCTTGGCGATATGGCGCTTGATCCGGATGTATTTCCCGCCCTGTGCGGCGTGGCGGACGCGGTCTATAATCCGCTTTCTTCCGCGCTGGTGGTGCGGGCGCGCGAAAAGGGCATCAAAGCGACCGGCGGACTTTATATGCTGGTGGCGCAGGCTGTGTTTGCGGCGGAAAAATTTACGGGAATAACCTTTCCGTCAGGCGAGATCGACCGTATTTGGGGCGAGCTTGTGAGGGAAAAGAAAAATCTGGTGCTGATCGGCATGCCCGGCAGCGGCAAAACCACCGTCGGCAAGGCGGTGGCGGAACGCACCGGCAGGCGGTTTATCGATACCGATGAGGAAATCGTGCGTGCTGTCGGCAAAACCATTCCCACCCTGTTTGCCGAGGTGGGCGAGGCGGGCTTTCGTAAGATCGAAAGCGCGGTTATTGAAAAGGTCGCAGCGGAGCAATC
>CAJOQU010000049.1 GCA_905236975.1 uncultured Clostridia bacterium | reverse complement strand
TGGCTGAAAGAAAATTATAACGACCCCGAAATCATTGCCGTGTCGGGTAACGTGGGGCAGGCAAGCGAACTGGAAGGGTTAGAGGAAAAGGCACTTAAGACCGGCGCTTCCAAGCTGTATATTGAAGATCTTACCGAGGAGTTTTTGACCGATTATGTGTTCCCCTGCGTACAAGCGGGCGCGCTGTATGAGGACTATATGCTGGGCACGGCTTTTGCCCGTCCGCCCATTGCCAAACGTATTGCCGAAATCGCCATTGCCGAAGGAGCCGACGCGATCTGCCACGGCTGTACCGGCAAGGGCAACGACCAGGTACGGTTTGAGCTTGCCATCAAGGCTTTTGCACCGGATATGCCTATTATTGCCCCCTGGCGGGAGTGGGACATCAAATCCCGTGAGGAGGAGATCGATTTTGCCGAGGCACACAATGTGCCGCTGAAGATCAATCGCGAGACCAATTATTCGAAGGATAAGAATATTTGGCACCTGTCACACGAGGGACTTGATCTGGAAGACCCCAAAAACGAGCCTCAATATAATAAAGAAGGCTTTTTAGAGATGGGTGTTTCGCCCGAGCAGGCGCCTGATCGACCCACCTATGTGACCCTGCATTTTGAACAGGGCGTGCCTACCGCGGTGGACGGCAAACAAATGGGTGCGGTCGAGCTGGTGGAGACCCTGAATAAGCTGGGCGGCGAAAACGGCATCGGCCTTTTGGATATTGTGGAAAACCGCTTGGTCGGCATGAAGTGCCGCGGCGTGTATGAGACACCGGGCGGCGCGATCCTTTACAAGGCGCACAGCGTGCTCGAATCCATTTGTTTGGATAAAGAGACCGCGCATTATAAGGCGCTGGTCGCGCAAAAACTGGCCGAGCTGGTTTATAACGCCCAGTGGTTTACCCCGTTGACGGAGGCCATCCTTTCGTTTGTAAAGACCACGCAAAAGACCGTGACCGGCGACGTGACTTTAAAGCTTTATAAAGGGAATATGATCAACGCCGGTGTCAGCTCCCCCTATTCGCTGTACGATCCCGAAATCGCCACTTTTGACGAGGACGAGGTGTATAATCAGGCCGATTCGGCAGGCTTTATCAACCTTTACGGTCTGCCGACCAAGGTTTATGCCAAAATGAAGGCAAAAAATAACTTGAAATAAGGAACGTTTTATGGAAAAGATGTGGGCGGGGCGGTTTCAAAAGGCGCTCGATCAACAGGCGGATGATTTTAATTCTTCCCTGCATTTTGACTGCCGGATGTACAAGCAGGACATTACAGGGTCGATCGTGCATGCCTTGATGCTGGCACGGCAGGGCATCATCAGCGAGGAAGAAAAGGCGCAGATCATAAACGGTTTGTCTTCCATTTTGGAGGACATTGAACAGGGAAACCTGACCTTTGATTCCGGCGCGGAAGATATCCATATGTTTGTGGAGGCGGAGTTGACCAAACGCATTGGCGACGCGGGCAAAAAACTGCATACCGCCCGCAGCCGGAACGATCAAGTCGCGCTGGATATTCGCCTGTATCTGCTTGCCGAAGCGGAAGAAATCGGCAAATCATTAAAAGAACTGCTTGGCGTGCTCCGCGATCTTGCGGCGGCGCATAAACACGATATCATGCCCGGTTACACCCATTTGCAGCGGGCGCAGCCGGTCACCTTTGCCCACCATGTTTTGGCATACGCCATGATGTTCACGCGGGATTTTACAAGGCTTCGCGACGCGGTAAAGCGCATGAATGTATCTCCCATAGGGTGCTGTGCGCTGGCAGGGACAACCTATAACACCGACCGTGAATTTGAGGCCGAACGGCTGGGGTTTGACGGCATCACCCTTAACAGCATGGACGGGGTCTCCGACCGGGATTTTTGCGTAGAATTGTTGAATGTATTTGCCATCATCATGATGCATTTATCCCGTTTCAGTGAAGAGATCATTCTGTGGTCTTCATGGGAGTTCAAGTTTGTGGAGCTGGACGATAGCTTTACCACCGGCTCGAGCATTATGCCGCAAAAGAAAAATTCCGACATGGCAGAGCTGGTGCGCGGCAAGACCGGGCGGGTGTATGGCGACCTGATGGCCATGCTTACGACGCTCAAAGGATTGCCGCTGGCTTATAACAAAGACATGCAGGAAGATAAGGAAGCGATCTTCGACGCGGTGGACACGGTCAAACAGTGCTTATCCGTCTTCACTCCCATGATCGCCACCATGAAGGTCTTACCTGATAATATGCTCAAAGCGGCGCAGAAGGGCTTTATCAATGCCACCGATTTAGCCGATTATCTGACCAAAAAGGGCATGCCGTTCCGCACCGCTTATAAAACGGTTGGGGAGATTGTGGCTTATTGTATTGATCATCACACGGTGCTGGAAGACCTGCCGCTTGCGACCTACCAAAAGTTTGACGCCTTGTTTGAAGAGGATCTTTACGGCGAGATCGCGCTGGAAACCTGTGTATTAAAGCGAATCTCCGCCGGGGGAACCGGGCCGGATTCGGTGGAAAAACAAATTGAGTTTATTACGGAGTTTATACAATGACAAAGGTTTTTATTGACGGCGGCGCCGGCACGACCGGTCTTCGCATTGTCGAACGCCTGTCGGACAGGGAGGATTTGACCCTGCTGACGCTTTCGGAGGAAAAACGCAAACTGCCCGAAGAACGTAAAAAAGCCATTGACCAAGCCGACATTGTCTTTCTTTGCTTGCCTGATGAGGCGGCAAGGCAGGCGGTGTCGCTTTGCGAAAATCCCGATACGGTCATTTTGGATACTTCGACCGCGCACCGCACCGACCCGGCCTGGGCCTATGGGTTCCCCGAGCTGTCACCGGCGCACGAAGAAAAGATCAAAACCGCAAAGCGCATCGCTGTGCCGGGCTGTCACGCCAGTGGATTTATCGCATTGGTTTACCCGCTGGTCAAGGCGGGCCTTTTGCCGCGGGAGGCGTTACTGTCCTGTTTTTCCCTGACCGGTTACAGCGGCGGCGGTAAAAAGATGATTGCCGAGTATGAGGCCGCGTCACGGGACGGTTTGCTTGGCGCGCCCCGTCAGTACGGCCTTGCGCAGAACCATAAGCATCTGCCCGAAATGACAGCGATTACAGGGCTGACCTCCGCCCCGGCGTTTTGCCCCGTGGTGGCGGATTTTTACAGCGGCATGGAGGTCACGGTACCGTTGTTTGCCGATCAGATCGGCGGCACGACGGAGGACATCCGCAACCTTTACCGCAGGCATTATACCGGCCCAATGGTGCGTTATGCGGAAGAACCGTTTGAAAACGGCTTTGCCGCGGCAAATAAGCTTGCCGGAAGGGACGATATGGAGATCGCCGTGGCAGGCGGCGAAGAGCGCCTTTTGTTGATTGCCCGGTATGACAATTTGGGTAAGGGCGCTTCGGGCGCGGCGATCGAGTGCATGAATCTGGCGTTGGGTACCGACCCCACCACGGGACTTGCAATATAGGGAGGAAACCAAAAAATGGAGATCATTTCCGGCGGCGTTTGCGCCGCCAAGGGCTTTTCGGCGGCGGGGGTGCATTGCGGCATCCGAAAAAATCGCTCGAAAAAAGATCTGAGCTTAATATACAGCGAAAAACGGGCGGCCGCGGCGGCGGTTTATACCACCAATCTGATCAAGGGCGCCACCATCGCGGTGACCAAGTCCCATTTAAAGGACGGGTACGCACAGGCTATCATTTGTAACAGCGGCAATGCCAATACCTGCAACGCCAACGGCGGTCAGGTTGCGCGGGAGACCTGCGAGCACCTGTCTAAGGCGCTTGGTATTCCGGTGGAGGATGTGGTGGTGTCTTCTACCGGGGTTATTGGGTTACCGTTGGATATTACCCCTATTAAAAACGGCATCAGTCCGCTGGTGGCGGCGTTGGGCGATCACAGCCGTGACGCGGCCGAGGGAATTATGACCACCGACACCAAGGTTAAAGAAATCGCCGTGCGCTTTACGGTGGGCGGCAAGGAATGCCGTATCGGCGGCATTGCCAAGGGCTCGGGGATGATCCACCCTAACATGGCCACCATGCTGGTGTTCATCACGACCGATTGCGCCATCAGCCCCGCCATGCTGCAAAAGGCGCTTAAAAGCGACATTGCCGACACCTTTAACATGCTGAGCATTGATGGCGACACCTCCACCAACGACATGGTCACGGTTTTGGCTAACGGCATGGCCGAAAACCCTGAAATCATGGAGGACGGGGAGGATTTCGCCGCCTTTATGCAGGCGCTTAACACGGTGAATATTTATCTCTGCCGTGCCATTGCGGCCGACGGCGAGGGCGCCACAAAATTATTGGAATGCAAGGTCAGCGGTGCCGCGACTAAAGAAATTGCCAAAACAGTGGCCAAATCGGTCGTTTGCTCGTCGCTTACCAAGGCCGCCATGTTCGGGGCGGACGCCAACTGGGGTCGCGTGCTGTGTGCCATCGGGTATTCGGGTGCGCCGGTGGATATTGATAAAATCGACGTTTGGTTCCGTTCGGCCAAAGGAGAGATCGCCGTTTGCCATAACGGCGCGGGGGTCGATTTCAGTGAAGAAAAGGCCAAGGAAATTTTGCTGGAAGATGAAATTGAGATCGTGGTAAACTTGAACAGCGGTTCGGCCGCCTCGACCGCGTGGGGCTGTGATCTGACCTATGACTATGTTCGGATCAACGGTGACTACCGCACATAAATTAAAGGAGAAAAGCATGTCTTTACAGTTGACCAATGCACAGCGGGCAGAGGTGCTGACGCAAGCGCTGCCTTATATTCAAAAATACTACCAAAAGATTATAGTGGTCAAATACGGCGGCAACGCCATGATCAACGACGAACTGCGCCAGCAGGTGATGGAGGACATCATTCTGCTGTCGCTAATTGGTGTCAAGGTGGTGCTGGTACACGGCGGCGGCCCCGAGATCACCGAAATGCTTAAAAAAATCGGCAAGGAATCGGTTTTTGTGGAGGGACTCCGTGTGACCGATAAAGAAACCGCCGGGATCGTGCAAATGGTACTGGCCGGCAAGATCAACAAGGATCTTGTGAACCTGCTGGAACTCAAGGGCGGCAAGGCGCTGGGGCTTTCGGGGGTAGACGGTCACATGATCAAAGCGGAACCCAAGGACGATCGACTGGGCTTTGTAGGCAGCGTCACCCAAGTTGACGCAGCGCCCATTACGGATTTGTTGGATAAAGGCTATATCCCGGTCGTTTCCACCGTGGGGTGTGACGACAAGGGCAATGTATACAACATCAACGCCGATACGGCGGCCGCCTATATCGCGGGTGCCATGCAGGCGCAAAGGTTGATTTTAATGACCGATATCGCAGGGGTTTTGCGTGATCCGAAAGATCCGGATTCGCTGATTTCCTGCATGAATGCCGCCGAGGCAAAAGCCCTGTTGCAGGACGGCACCCTTTCGGGCGGCATGATCCCCAAGGTGGAATGTTGTATGGAAGCCATTCGCCACGGGGTGGATAAGGTCATTATCATGGATGGGCGGGTGCCCCATTCGTTGTTGATCGAAACCCTGACCAACGAGGGCGCGGGTACCATGGTAACAGGAGACGCAACATGAATATTCAAGAGGCCGACAGCCGGTACATCGCCGGCACCTACGCGCGCTTTCCGGTGGTGATCACCGGCGGAAAAGGCTCGCTTGTGACTGATGAAAACGGCAAACAGTATATCGACATGGGTACCGGTATCGCGGTCAACACCTTCGGCGTGGGGGATGAAGAATGGATCGCCGCCGTTACAGCGCAGCTGAACGCGGTGCAGCACACCTCCAACCTGTATTACAGCAAGCCGGATGTGCAGTTGGCGCAAATGCTGTGCGAGCGCACCGGCATGCAAAAGGTCTTTTTTTCCAATTCGGGCGCCGAGGCCAACGAGTGCGCCATCAAAACCGCCCGCAAATATGCGGCGGATAAAAAGGGGAGCGAGGTCTATACCATCCTCACCCTTGAAAACAGTTTTCACGGCAGAACCATCACCACGCTGGCCGCCACGGGGCAGGAGGTTTTTCACAAGGATTTTACCCCCTTGACTCCCGGCTTTCACAGCGTGCCGGCCAACGATATCGCGGCGCTGACCTGTGCGGTACAGAAGTTTCAACCCGCCGCCATTTTGTTTGAATGCGTACAAGGGGAGGGCGGCGTATTGCCGTTAGAACCCGCCTTTGTTTCGGCCATGGCCGAGTTGGCCGCTCAACATGATATTTTATTGGTGGTTGACGAGGTGCAGACCGGTAACGGCCGCACCGGTACGCTTTACAGCTATATGCAGTACGGCATCAAGCCCGATATCGTGACCACCGCCAAGGGGTTAGGCGGCGGACTGCCCATCGGCGCCACTTTGTTTGGTGAGAAAACAGCCGATGTGTTAGGCAAAGGCATGCACGGTTCCACCTTCGGCGGCAACCCGGTCTGCGCGGCGGGAGCGGTGAACATCCTTTCCCGCATCAACGATGACCTGCTGGCCGGTGTGCAGGCAAAGTCCAACGATATCCGGCGAGCGTTGACAGGCGCCAAGGGTGTGAAAAACATATCGGGATTGGGATTGATGTTAGGCATTGAGACCGAAAAACCGGTGGCCGAGGTGCTGGAGCGTTGCCGGGAAAACGGCGTGCTTGCCATCAGTGCCAAAAACAAGGTGCGGCTGCTGCCCGCCCTGAATATTCCCGATGACCTGCTGCAAAAGGCTGTGGCGGTTATCAAGCAAGCCTGTGAATAGGAGAATGAATAATGGACTTAAAGGGCAAAAGCTTTTTAAAATTGTTGGATTTCACCCCGGCGGAGATCTCCTGCTTGATCGATCTGGCGGCTGAGCTGAAGGCCAAAAAGAAAAACGGTATTCCGCATACCCTTTGCGCGGGCAAGAATATTGCGCTGATTTTTGAAAAAACCAGTACCCGCACCCGCTGCAGCTTTGAGGTGGCGGCGCATGACCTCGGCATGGACGTGACCTATTTGGATCCGTCCGGCTCCCAAATCGGCAAAAAGGAAAGCATTGCCGATACCGCACGGGTGCTCGGTCGCATGTTTGACGGCATTGAATACCGCGGCTACGGGCAGGAAATT
>CAJOQU010000048.1 GCA_905236975.1 uncultured Clostridia bacterium | reverse complement strand
TTCATGCTGTACCACGACCTCAACGTTTTCCGCCACCGCACGCAAAGCGGTGAGAATCCTCATGCTTTCCTCATCCGAAACAACAATAACTTTACTAATACTTATGCCGCCGTCTTCGGATTTATCCGTACAAACTATGATTTTGCTGAAATTTATTCCCTCGGCTCGCAGGGCGCTGGCATATACATACTCGGCCGCCGCCGTTTCAAGAGCGGTGTCGCTTTCGGCGGAAGGCGGAGAAACCGCAAAATGAAAGTCGGCATTTTTGACCGCAGGCAGAACGGTGACCGTCACCGTGAGTAAAAAAGCCAGGCTGACCAAATATTTGACCGGCTTTTCCATCACACCGTCCGGGCAAAGCATGTGCAAAGTCCCAATCAGTAAGCAAGCCGAACAAATGGCCGCCAAACCGGAAGAAAATCCTTTCATGATGCCGTCCTTCCCGCCGATATCACCACGGCTAAACAAATAATAAACATCGCGCCGACTAACAGTATGATCCCCGCCAGCACGCTTAATACCGCGTCAAACGCCTTTAAGATTCCCGATAATTGCGGCAAAGCAAACAAATCGGAAAGGGCGGCGCAGACAGTCAGGGTGACCCGCCAAAGAAGAATCTCCATGAGCAGCGGCAGCAGCGTCAGCAAACAGACCACCACCCCGTAGATTCCCACCGAAGAACGCAGTAATCCCATGGAAGCGGTCACGGTAGTCAGTGCCTCGGAAAGTACGCCGCCTGCCACCGGCACCGCCGACCCGATGATAAATTTTGCCGTTTTCACGCTGACTGTATCGGCCGAGCTGTTGACGGCGGTCTGAATGCCCAGTACCCCCACAAACACCGCCGATATAAAGCCCATTAGCCAAAGAGCCAGTTTTTTGATAGCCTCGGCCACGCCGGATCGCTTGACCATGGGCGACACGGCACTGCTGATACTCACAGCTAAATATCCGCTCATCAAGGGCGATACCACAAAGGTGGAAAAGGTCGTCACAGCCTGAGCCGCGGTCAACAGCAGGGCGCTCATAGAGACCGAGGTGACCGCCGCACCCGAAGCGGCAACAATGACCGCAAAGACCGGCACAAAGCTGAGCATAAAGGTGCCGACCCCTTTTAAGGCGTCAGTCGCCGCATGAATGACCCCGAAAAGCGAAGCCGCCACTGCCGCTGCCGAAGCAATGGCCGCCGCATATACCGCCGTTTTAACCGCGCTGTTCTTCTGTTCCAGGGAGCTTAGCGCCGCCGTGATCAAAATAATTCCCATGACCCCCGCACCGCTTTTCAGCGGCGTTTTCATGCCGTCTCTTAAAAAAGCCCGAATATGCGTGAAAACGTTTTCGACCGAAAAGGCCTCTACCCATGAAGAATCGGCCGGGTCGATGTCATTTTGTTCAAAATATTCTTTCACGCTGTCGGGGGTATTGTCGGTAAGTTCCTCCGCACCGCTGAGTTTGTACTGTTCGGCATAGAATTCCTCAGCATTTTCGGCGGCGTACACCGGGAAAGCAAACCACAGGCAGAAAAGCAGAAACAAAAATCCCTTTTGCCAAATTCTTTTTCTTTTCACGAGATCAGCTCCAATGCCGCCTGCAAAACGGTCAGCACCAGCGGCAGTGACAGCGCAAAAATGGCGCATTTCCCGGCCAACTCCGCCTTGTTCGCAAGCGAGGTCTGTCCGCTGTCGCGGCAGGCGTCGGCAATAAAGCCGGTAATGTAACCGATGCCGAGCGCTTTGAGCGCCACTTTAAAGTATTCGATCTGCATGCCGCTTTGGCTCATCGCCTCGCGTAATGCCCTTAACGGCTCGACGATACTTTGCAGAATCAGCAGGGTCACCACCGCTCCGCCGCCCAACGCCACAGCCAGCGCGTATTCGTTTTTCAGCCCTTTGAATACAATAGCCAAAAAAGCCGTGATCAGGCAGATCGCCAATATTTTAAAAATATCCATCTTACAATCCAAACAGATCTTTCACGGTGGTAAACAAATTGGCAATGGCATCCACGACCATCAACAGCACGACCACCAGCCCCGCAAGCGTGGTCAGCATGGCTTGCTCCTCGCGACCGGAGCGCACCAACAATTGATTCAAAACCGTCACAATAATGCCCACGGCCGCTATTTTGAAAATAAAATCCACATCCATGTCTTTCACCTACAACAAGAAAATACAAAGAAACAAACCGATCAGCACCCCCAAAGCTCCGTAAAGCCTGCCGAGCTCACGGGCTTTTTGGCCGGCCGATTCACAGCAGACGGCAAGCTGATCCATGTACAGACCGATGCGGTCACACTCCGCCTTGGCGTCGGACATACCGGCGTCACGCAAAAAAGCGTTGATCAATACGATTTCCTCCTGCTCCAAAAAAGCCTCCTCGACCCGACAACCTTTTTCGCCAAACACAACGGCGTCGCCAAAGCTCACCTTTAACAAGCGGTCGATCTCTCCCTCATTCAAACGGATACGCTCACGCAGGTCAGACAGGGAATGATAAAGCCTTTGCAGCTTTCGAACACGCGTCTTCAGTCGAAAGGCCGCCACCGCCCCACAGGCCGAAGAGGAGGAAAAGACCATCAACAAGCCAAGCAGTTTAAACAGCCGATCCACACACAAGCTCCTTTGTGTCAAATAAGGTCATTTGCCCGCCGCCCTGCGGAGGCAACAGGGCGATCTGCCCGATAGCGCCGCTTTGGATCAACCCGGCCGTAACCCCCCGCCGCAGCAGTTCCTCCCGGCAGCCCACATGGGCGGTGGTGATCACCCGTACGCCCGCGCAAAAGCTCTCACTGACCTTTTGCAATTCTTCGGCCGTGCCGATTTCATCAAACGCCACAATATCGGGGAACATGGTTCGCACCGCCATTTCCATGCCGGACGCCTTGTCCGCCGTCAGCAAAATATCGGTTGCGAAGCCAAGATCATTGGTTGCCGCGCCCTCAAAGCTGCCTGAAAGCTCACCACGGCTGTCAACCACCGCCACACGGTAGATTCTGCCGCATTCGCCGCTTGCCAATTGGCGTATAAAATCCCTTAATAGGGTGGTTTTTCCGCTGCCGGGCGGCCCAGCGATCAGTAGCCCGCCGCCCCGATACCGCCGCACGATCTCATTGGCTGCACCGAAAACCTCCCGCGCAATACGGATATTGATAGAGGAAATGTCATGCAGACTGCCGCTGAAGGTGCCGCAGATCCCGGCGCGGTGCCCGTATTTCATAATCAGATATCCGTTTTTCAGTTCTTCCGCATGGGCATAAACCGAAGAACGGCAAAGCAATTTAAAGCTTTCATTCAGGTCATCACGCTGTGCATAGAGCAGGTCTTTGGCAATGCAAAACGAAATTTGTCCGTTTTTGAATACAAACGCCGTCTCCCCCGCCACGGTCAACGTGACCGGCAGGCCGCTGCGCAGACGAATTTCCTGAATATTCGCCTTGACGGTCGGCGAGATTTTTTCCAAAACCGCGCGAATGCGCAATCCCACGCCATAAAGCGCACTGTCAAAACGTTCCTTGTTGTCCAAGCCGATCACCTCTTACAGTACATACTATGTCAGGGTTGTCCCCGGTAGAACCGTATTCCCCAAAAAATCAAAATCGCCCCGATCCGGGATTACACGCCCAAAGAAAATGACCCCCAAGTCTCAGCAAAAAGCCGAGGCTTGGGGGTCTTTTTCTTACCGACTTGATTTTGAAGGCTTGCTCCGTGCAAGCGATCTGCACGCCGGTTTATTTTAACGTGTCCGCGATCTTATAAATCAGCTTTTGGGATTTTTCCCAGCCAAGGCAGGGGTCGGTAATGGATTTGCCGAAGACCTGCTCGCCTACCTTTTGCGCGCCGTCCTCCAAATAGCTTTCAATCATCAGACCCTTGACCATGCCGCGGATATCGCGGTTATGATTGCAGCTGTATACCACGTCCTTGGCAATACGCACCTGCTCCAAATACCGTTTGCCCGAGTTGGCGTGGTTGGTATCCACAATCACGGCGGGATTCTTTAAATCCGTCGCCGCGTACAATCCGTATAATTCCAACAAATTTTCATAGTGGTAATTGGAAACGCACTTGCCGGTAAAATCGATGTATCCCCGTAAAATGGCATGCGCGTAAGGGTTGCCGGTGCTGGTGACCTCCCACCCACGGTAAATAAAGGTATGCGCATGCTGGGCGGCGGTGATGGAATTCATCATAATGGAAAGATCGCCGCCGGTGGGATTTTTCATGCCGACCGGCACATCCAAACCGCTTGCGGTCAAGCGGTGCTGTTGATTTTCGACCGAACGCGCACCTACTGCCACATAGGCCAGTAAATCCGACAAATACCGGTAATTATCAGGATACAGCATTTCGTCGGCACAGGTGAACCCGTATTGCTCCAACGCCGTTCGGTGCAGATCACGAATGGCCAAAATTCCCTCCAACATGTCGGGTGTGCCGTTCGGGTCAGGCTGGTGCAGCATGCCCTTGTAGCCGTCGCCCGTGGTGCGGGGCTTATTGGTGTAAATGCGCGGCACGATCAGGATTTTATCCTTCACTTCCTCCTGCACCCGGCGCAAGCGTGAAATATATTCCAGCACCGGCTCGCGGCTATCGGCCGAGCAGGGGCCGATAATCAGCACAAATTTATCGGACTGCCCCGTAAAGATGGCTTTCAGCTCTTGCTCCCGCTCCTCTTTCACCTTTTCCATGGCCTCGGTAATGGGGTAATGCCGTTTGATTTGTTGCGGAATGGGCAGTTTTCGCGTAAAGGTCAGGTTCATGGCAGTCACTCCTTCTTGTCAAAACGCTGTCTGCGTTCGGTCGAACAGCGCATCATCTTGCGAATGCCCTCGCGGTCACCCGACTGAATCAAATCGTACAACCGGTCAAATTCCCGGCGAAAACGATCCATTTCGGGCAGAAGGGCGTGGCGGTTATCCAAAAACAGCTCGCTCCACATTTCGTCATTGATACGGGCAATGCGGGTCAGATCCCGGAAGGAGTCGCCGGTGTAATACTCCAGATCGGGGGTATTGTTGCAGCACATTAGCGTAACGGCGATGCAATGGGTCAACTGCGATAAAAAGGCGATCATGCGGTCGTGCATGTCCACCGAAAGCTCCGCCACCCGGCAAAAGCCCAGTTTTTCGCCTAAATCCCGGCAAAGCTCAATGGCGTCCGGCGTATTTTTTTCGGTCGGCACTACAATATAGTTGGCGCCCTTGAAGATTTCATCCGAGCTGTTTTCAATGCCGCAGGTCTCCCGCCCGGCCATGGGGTGTGCGGCGATGAACTCCACATCCTCCCGTAAAAGAGACTGGATGACATCTACCACACCGCCCTTCACGCCGGTCACATCGGTTAAGATCGCGCCGCTTTTGAAATACTGTTGATTCTGCTTGATCCAATCGATGAAAATATGGGGATAAAGCGCAAAGACCACCAAATCCGCTTGGCCGATTAGTTCGGGGTCAATTTCCGTCGTGCCGCGGTCGATCATGCCGTGCGCCAACGCGTAATCCACCGTTTCCTGCCGGCGGGCAATGCCGTTTACCCGGTAGCCCTGTTTTTTCAGCGCCATGGCGTAACTGCCGCCCAACAATCCCAAACCTACAATCAAAATATTTTGCAAATGATCTAATTTCATATTTTCACAACCTCTGTTTTGATGCCAAGTGAAGATAACCGACCAAAAAAGTCGGGAAAGCTTTTGGCAACGGCCTGTGCGCCGTAAATTTCACCGCCGGTCAAGGTGCAAAGCACCGCCAGCGACATGACAATGCGGTGATCGTTATGCCCGTCAAGCGGTACCGCCGGTTTTTGAACGGTTCCGCCCGCCACCGTAATGCGATTTTCCTCTACCGTGACCGTACTGCCGAATTTGGCAAGTTCAGCCGCCATGGCGGCGCCGCGGTCACTTTCTTTGATTTTTAAACGCCGGGTCCCCACAAAGACCGCGCCGTGGTTGGCGGCGGCCGCCGCCATCAAGACCGGGCCTAAATCGGGGCAATCGGAAAGATCGATCTGCGGCGTTCCGTGCTTGATGGCAGCCAAATGTTCACGATAAACCGCATCGCCCTGCAAACTGTCTTTTTTCAGGCCGGATACCGACACATTGCCGCCCACCGTGTTAAACGCCTCAAAAAACGCGGCGTTGGAGTAATCCCCCTCGACGGTCAGTTCCCGTTTTTTAAAGGTTTGCCCACCCTTGATAAAAAAGGTGTGCTCATCGGTACGAGCTACCCGTACGCCGAAATCCGCCAACGCTTTAACCGTCATACCAAGGTAGGAAGCGCTTTCCGGCGTGCCGGTAACGGTGATATAACTGTCCTGCGGCAGGTTTGGCAGGGCAAACAGCAATCCGCTGATAAACTGGCTGGAAATATCCCCCCGCACGGCGAAATGGCCGGGTGACAGCCTGCCTTTGACCGCCACGCGGTCCTTCTCCTGCGCAAAAGCGATGCCCTGCGAAGCGCAAAGCTCCTGGTACACGGAAAGCGACCGCTGCATCAGGCGCTCGGAGCCCTTAAGAATGATTTTTTTGTCGGTCAATAAGCAAAGCGGAATCATAAACCGCAGGGTGCTGCCGCTCTCGTTACAAAAAAGGGGTTGGGAGCGAAGAGGCGTGTCCGGCGTCCATCCGCCAAGCGTCACCGTGTCGCCGCTTACCTGAACCTCCGCGCCAAGCGCCTGCAAACAGCCGAGTGTGGCTTTAATATCCTCCGACATGGCCACCCCTTTGATGACGCTGCCGCCTGAAAGCGCGCCGCAGATCAAATAACGATGCGCCATGCTTTTTGAGGGCGGCGCCTTGACCCGTCCCGCCGCCGTTCCTTTTTCTATTTTCACAATCATGTTTTCTGTTCCTTTAAAAAAGCCAATGCCTCGGTATACCCGGCAAAGCCGTGACCGCAAATGGTCTTGACGCAGGCCTGCCGGATATAGCTGACCCGGCGGAAATCCTCCCTTGCTGACACGTCGGAAATATGCACCTCCACCGTAGGGAGACCCACGGCCTTCACCGCGTCCAACAATGCGATACTGGTGTGCGTATATGCGCCGGGATTGATCACGATCCCGTCAAATACGCCGTAAGCGGCTTGGATTTGATCGACCAGATCGCCCTCATGGTTGGATTGATACAGTTCAACCTCCAAGTCGTTTTGCGCGGCATAGGACCGAATGCTTTCACACAATGCCGCGTAGCTTTGATTCCCATAGATACCCGGTTCGCGAATGCCCAGCATATTCAGATTAGGCCCATTGATTACAAGAATTTTCACGGTTCAACACCTCGTTGATATTGGTAGGAAGATCGTGCGAGGCATCGATACGCAAATCGGCCTCGGCACAGTAAAGCGCATAACGTTCTTCAAACCGACGGTACAGCAGCTCTTTGTTGGAGGAAAGGGGGCGGTCGTCGGTGGTGACAAGCTGCTCGACCGGGCGATCCAAAAACAGCACCGTGCCGTTTTCTTTTAACATCGCCATGTTGCGGTGATTCAGCACCGCGCCGCCGCCTGTGGCGATGACGGCCGATTGCTCCGCCGCGACCTTTTCAATAACCGCGC